>NZ_MWQY01000003.1 GCF_002087085.1 Marispirochaeta aestuarii
GCGAATCCGTCAGGATTCTGCCGATAGTACGCGAAGAAGCCCGATAAAAAAAGCCTCAGCCCTTCCGTATATTCATTTGAGGGCTGGGCCCAACGAATCGCAAAGCGATTCGCAAGCCAAGCGTACGGCAGGCGAATCCGTCAGGATTCTGCCGATAGTACGCGAAGAAGCCCGATAAAAAAAGCCCCATCCCTTCGGATGAGGCTTTTTTTATCGGGCTGGGGGGATTTGAACCCCCGACTTCTTGATCCCGAACCAAGCGCGCTCCCACTGCGCTACAGCCCGATTTTCCCTGTTCCTGGTCCAGGAAAAAAGGATACGGGAGTGACGGGACTTGAACCCGCGGTCTCCGGCTTGACAGGCCGGCGCGATAACCAGCTTCGCCACACCCCCGTAATTATGTGTGAGAATATATAGTATGACGAAATACCTGTCAAGGGCGGCCTTTTTTCAGAGCGGCGCAGCTAAATCGATTCATTGACAAAGGATAGGGCCCATGATACCGTTGTGCGGTTAAATAACAACTTGATTGATGAGGAAACTTTATGGCGAAACGGGATCCGCAACACGGCACAAAGCGGAATACTGAACTGGGCGGAAAAGATCATCCGCCAAAAAGCCGCATGCATCCCTGGATGTACATCTTCAGCGTAGCAATTCTTGTTATAATAGTGGTTACCTTCATCGGCGGACCGCTTGTTGGCAGTACAGCCGGTGGCGGCGGTATTGTGTTTGGAAGCTATGACGGTGAAGACATTGAATTTTATCCCGGGAACTACCTGGCACGACAGCGGGACACCATAGCCGAACGTATTGCCCAGTCCGGTATGGATACGAACCTTGAATGGATAGCATATCAGGTCTGGCGAGGTGCATATCAGAATACCGTTGTGCATACCGCCGTCCTTCAGAAGGCGAAGGAGAGCGATTTACAGATACCCGGCGAAGTGATTGATCAGGCGCTAACTGCGTATCCAGCTTATCAGGAAAACGGAGAGTTCAGCCCGGCCAGGTATCGCGACACCTCAAGAACCGAAAAGGCTTCCATTCGCAAGTATTACAGAGAAGAGCTTGTAAGCAGCCAGGTCAGGAGCGATATTCTCGGTGGGGTTAATTCTTCCTCCCAGGCCGTGGATTTTATCAAGAATATGGCAACTCCGGAGCGCAGTTTTCTCTACAGCAGAATCGGATTCTCCGCCTTCCCGGATGAAATGGTGGGAAATTATGCGGAGGAGAATGCGGATCTTTTCAGAAAGATCAATCTGAGCCGCATAACCATCCAGAGCAGCGAAGAGAGTGCAAAAACCGTACATCAGCAGTTGCTTTCCGACCCGAGTCTCTTCGACGAGATTGCACGCAACCAGTCGAAGGATGCATATGCGGAAAACGGAGGCTATATCGGACAACAGTATTTCTTCTCCCTCTCCACTGAACTGGAATCCGAAGAGAAGGCAGAGGAGATATTTTCTCTCAGCAAAGGCTCGATATCAGAGATAATGTCAACTCCCTTCGGATGGGTCATCTACAAATGCAACGAAGAACCCGTTGCGGCGAACAGAACCAGTGATGAGGATATCGATACCGTTCGCAGTTACATGGAGCGCTTTGAAAAGGGCAGCATCGAGGATTACCTCATTGAACGGGGACAGGCACTTCGAGCCTCGGTCGGAGAAAACGGTCTCAGCGGACTCGAAGCTGAGGGCTGGGAAGACGGAGAGACCGCATCGTTTCCTCTGAATTACGGTAATGTGGAAATCTTTAAAAGCGTGCGTGACGCCAATCAGGATTCCGGAGCCTTTGAGGGTGCGGCCTTCAACGAGTCTTTTCTGGAAACCCTCTTTTCGCTGGAACAGGGAAGTATCAGCGAACCTCTGGTTTTGAACAATATGATCTATCTTTTTGAACTTAAAGAAGAGACCGAAATTTCAGATGAGAATCTCAGCATGCTGGAAAGCTATTACCCCTATCTGGGTCAGCAGTATGCAGAGACTGATATGAGGGCCCTTATCCTGTCCTCCGACAAGCATGAAGATAATTTTGATGCGGTATTCAGCCGCTATTTCCTGAACGGCGAGTAAGAATGTCCACTCCCCGACAATTAGATACCGGGTCGGGGATTACCCTGGAATATCAGGGTAGATTGCTCTATTCGCGGGTCGATCCGAAATCAAGGCCTCTTCGGATTGCCCGCGAAACAGAGCTTGAACCCGAAACCCTCTATCTTATTCCATCCCCTCTGCTTCTCTACGGAATTGAAGAACTCCTTGTACGGCTGCCCGCAAGCTCCTTTGTAGTGCTGCTGGAAAAGGAAGAGTCCCTGGAACAGCTTTCAAGAGAGGTGCTTTCTGGTAAGAAATTAAAGAATTACAGATTTCTCTTTGCAGAACGGAAAGATGCTGAAGGAATAATCGATACCCTGAACGGGCTTTCTCTTTGGCCTTTCAGACGTGTCAAACAGCTTCTTTTAAGCGGAGGGTATAATCTTAACCGTGAATACTACTCCCAGGTTTTCAAGACCCTGGAAGAGGCAGCGCGTATATCCTACCAGGACAAGCTGACGCAGGTCTTCTTTGCCCGCCGCTGGATGAAGAATTTCTTTGCCAACCTCTTCAGCTATGAGAGCCCCCTTCCCTATACCAGCCTGCAGAGTGAAAGACCGGTGCTTGTAGCGGGGGCCGGCGAATCGCTGGAAGCTAACCTTAACCAGATCAAAGAGGCCCGGGACAGGATTTTTCTGCTTTCCGTTGACACGGCCCTGCCTTTTCTGGCCGCAAAGGGTCTTGTTCCGGATGCAGTTGTCGTTCTTGAATCCCAGTTTATCAACCTCAGGGACTTTTACGGGATTCCCACAAAGGACATCCTGTTAATCGCTGATCTTTTTTCCTACCCGAGGGTGTGGCGTCTTCCCTGGAAAAAGAAAATCGCCTTTTTCAGTCGTTTTGCACCCTTACGCTACTTCAATACTCTGGAAAAACATGCCCTGGAGGAGTATGTGCTGCCCCCCTATGGGTCGGTTGGTGTTGCTGCAGTTGCAATAGCGGCATCCATCAGTCAGAATACCGTCTACTGCAGCGGTATCGATTTTTCCTACAGGCTCGGCAAAAGCCATGCCAGGGGGACCCAGTTTCTGTTCGAGGAACTCTGCTCTTCCACCAGGGTATCTCCTGCGGGTTTATTTGTTCCTTTCTTCAAGCGTCCCCTGCTCCGCACCACGGGGAAGGTTTCGAAGGTCCTCAGCGACCTGATTCTTCTCAATTACCGTTTGACCCTCAAGAATTTTATCCGCGGGTCGGAAAATATCTACGACTTGAATCCCCTGGGTCTGGATATCGGGGCAACGTATACGGACAGGATCGATGTTTCGGAAGTCTCCCCACAGACTCCGGTATGCAGGGAGACTTCCTTCAGAAATGTTTCGTTCAGCTGGAAGTATCTGCTGCGACAGGAGCATGATATGCTCTCCCGTATATACACCAGCGGGCTGCGTTACCTGAAGGGAGAATCAGTGGATACAGACTTTTTCGGCCTCATCGAAGAACGGGATTACCTGACTGCCCATTTTCCGGACAACCTGCACAAGCTGCCTCGAAATCCCGCTTTTGCCAAACGCCTTCTGCTGGCCGTTGAAGGGTACCGGATTTATCTGTCCAGGCTGCTCGGCATACCTTCCTAGGAGTCATCGTCGGCTTTCAGTACCGAAAGAAACGCATTCTGCGGCAGTTCCACGTTTCCGACCATCTTCATGCGCTTCTTACCCTCCTTCTGCTTTTCCAGAAGCTTCCGCTTGCGGCTTATATCTCCTCCGTAACATTTTGCGGTAACATCCTTTCTGAGGGCCGATATAGTCTCCCGCGCAATAATCGTCGCCCCGATAGCTCCCTGTATAGGAATCTTGAACTGGTGCCGGGGAATTTCGTCCCTCAGTTTTTTGCAGACCTTCCGGGCACGATATGCGGCGTTCTCACGAAAAACCAGCTGGGACAGAGCATCCACGGGATTCCCGTTTATGAGGATATCCAGCCGCACCAGGTCCGTTGGCCTGAAATCGGTTATCTCATAGTCAAAGGAGGCGTATCCCCTGCTCAGGGACTTGAGCTTGTCGTAAAAATCAAAAAGGACCTCCGCCAGAGGCATGGAATAGACAAGCTCGACCCGTTTTTCATCCAGGTATGTCATGCTCTCCTGGACACCCCGTTTCTCCAGACAGAGATTGATGATGGGCCCCACATATTCAGCGGGGGTAATAAGGGTGGCTTTTATATACGGTTCTTCCGCATGCTGAATCTGTGACGGATCCGGAAACTCAAGAGGATTGTCGATGGACAGTTTTTCGCCGTTGGAAAGGGTAACCCTATAACGTACAGAGGGAGAGGTAAACACAATCGAAAGGTCGAACTCCCGTTCAAGCCGTTCCTGTACTACCTCCAGGTGAAGAAGTCCCAGAAAGCCGCAGCGAAATCCAAAGCCCAGAGCAACGGAAGAGTCTTTTTCGTAGATCAGTGAAGCATCGTTAAGCTTGAGTTTCTCTATTGCCGACAGGAGATCCTCGTAGTCATCCGAGTTGACCGGATAGATTGAGGAGAACACAACGGGTTTTACTTCCTTGAATCCGGGCAGGGGTGTGGTACATCCGTTCCTGGCGCTGGTAACGGTATCTCCCACTCGAACCTTCCCGATATCCTTGATACCGGCAATAATATACCCTACCTCACCGGCCCTCAGTTCCTCACGCTTTTCGTTACCGATACGGAAGACTCCGGTCTCCTCGATGACGTAGCGGCCCCCGGTAGCCATAAAAAGGACTTCCTGTCCCAGCTTGATTCTACCGGCCATAACACGTATATGAACAACGACCCCGCGGTAGGGATCATAGTGGGAGTCGAATATCAGGGCCTGAAGCGGATTGTCTATGAGGGGTTTGGGAGGAGGAACAAACTGCACCAGGGCTTCAAGCAGCTCATCAACCCCCTGACCGGTTTTGGCGGATATGGGTATAGCAATATCCATATCCAGTCCCAGATCATGGTCGATCTGTTTTTTTACAAATTCGATATCCGCACTGGGAAGGTCTATCTTGTTAATGACCGGAAGGATTTCAAGATCATGTTCAATGGCCATATACATGTTGGCCAGCGTCTGGGCTTCCACTCCCTGGGAGGCATCTATTATCAGGAGTGCGCCTTCGCAGGCGGAGATAGCCCTGGACACCTCGTAGGAAAAGTCGACATGACCCGGGGTATCAACAAGGTTCAGATGATAGGTTTTTCCGTCCGAAGAGGTAAACGGCAGAGAGACCGCCTGGGATTTTATGGTAATTCCCCGTTCCCTTTCGATGTCCATGCTGTCGAGGATCTGGTCTTTATACTCCCTTTCAGAAACAAGCCGTGCTTTTTCTATAAAACGGTCGGCAAGGGTGGATTTACCATGATCAATGTGCGCAATTATGCAGAAGTTGCGTATTAATTCGGGTTCGTATCGCATTGAGGGTACTATATCCTAACGAGGCCGGTTACTTCAATCCTGGGAATCGAGAACAGTGCGCACCAAGCGTAATAATTCTTCTGGTTTGAAGGGCTTGGACAATATTGCATCCGTTTCAAGTTTTTCGGAATTCACCCTCTTCATGTATCCGGACATTATTATACTCGGCAGGCCGGGAACGATACTGCGCAACCTGAGAATCAGCTGATCCCCCGTCATGTGGGGCATTATATAGTCGGTAATGAGCAGCTGTATTTCGGAGCCATTCTGCTCACAGATTAGCAGGGCTTCTCCGGCGTTTCCTGCTTCGACTACCGAATACCCCGCCCTCTTCAGAATACTCATTGCAACGGCTCTGACTGCGTTGTCATCTTCCACCAGAAGGATATTCTCGCTGCCCACATATTTTTCTATTTCGGGTATATCAATCTGCTCCTTTCTCAGCAGTTTGTCGGTAACCGGGAAAAAAATCTGAAAGCTGGTCCCCTTGTTTATCTGACTCCGGACGTTGATAAAACCCCGGCTCTGCTTTACTATCCCGTATACCGTCGACAAGCCCAGGCCCGTACCTTTATCTGCCGGTTTTGTGGTAAAAAAAGGTTCGAATATGAGACTGAGCTGATCCTCAGGAATCCCCTTTCCATTGTCTTCGACTTCAATCACGCAGTAATCTCCCTCGGGGATCGAACCAAGAGGGCTGGCTATGGGCTCCGTCAGCCGCTCATTACGGCTTTCAATGGTCAGTTTTCCCCTGGCGCCCATGGCATCCCGTGCATTAACCACCATGTTCAGAAGAACCTGTTCGATCTGTCCGGGATCCACATAAATCTTAGGGTTTTCGGCAGCGGCAAATATGCTTAAGTTTATGTCCTCATGAACAAGGCGTCGAAGCATTTTTTCCAGATCGTTTATCAGCACGTTTGTATCAACGACCTCGGGATTAAGCACCTGCTGCCGTGAAAAGGCCAGAAGCTGCCGTGTCAGCCGAGTGGCTTTGCCGGCCGCTGTTCTTATACCTTCCAGTTCGTTCTCAAGAGGCTCGTTTTCCAGATACTTTTCGTTGACCAGGGTAATGTACCCCAGTATAACCGTAAGCAGGTTGTTGAAATCATGGGCGATACCCCCGGCCATTCTGCCGATGGCTTCCATCTTCTGAGCCTGCCTCAACTGTTCCTCGAGACTCTTTATCTCGGTGGTATCAATTAGATATCCATGCAGATTCTGAAGATTTCCCTCTTCATCAAAATTGCCCACCATATTTCCCAGAACCGCAGCGACGCTTCCGTCCTGCCGGAGGATTTCGAACTCCTGCAGCCGTATTACCCCTTCTTCTCTTAACGCTTCCCACCGCTCTTCATGACGTTTCGTCTCAGAAAAAAGAGTATTGATATTAAGTCCAAATACATCTTCCCTGGACCTGAATCCGAAGAGAGACAGAAACGCTGGATTACAGTCCAGAATTTTCCCCTCTCCGTCGGCAATAAAGTCCCCGGACAGGTCTTCTTCAAAGAGCCTCCGGTATCTTTCTTCGCTTTCGTGAAGTCTGACCTCCATCCGATGTCTGTACAGGGCCATTTCTATGGTTGTCTTCAGTTCCCGTTCATTAAAGGGCTTCAGGATATAGCCGAAAGGTCCGCTCATCTTTGCCCTGTCCAGGGTCTGGTCATCCGCAAAGGCTGTAAGAAGAATCACCGGCCGATGATACTTTTCTCTGATAATCCTGGAGGCCTCGATACCATCCATATTGCCGTGTATCTTGATGTCCATCAGCACAAGGTCGGGAACCTGTCTGTTAATCTCGCTGAAAGCTGCTTCTGCAGACGAGACAGGTCCCATGGTCCCGTAGCCGAATCGTAAAAGATGGTTTTTTATATCAAGAGCAACTATTGATTCATCTTCAACGACCAGAATGACCGCAGTACCGTCCTTTTTCATTACATCCTCGAATTATAAAATATTTTTATCTGTTCAGCGAACATTCGTCAGATACCATTCCACGGCGTACTGCATCAATTCAGTGCTGTTTTTTAAGGAAAGTTTCTGTTTCAGATGAGATTTATAGGTCTCGATAGTCTTGATACTCAGGTTCAGATCTTCGGCAATGGTTTTGGTGCTTTCCCCGCGGCCAACCGCCTGCAGCACCTGCAGTTCCCTGTCGCTCAGATACTCTTCAATCTTTTTATCCTTTCGCAGGTTTCCCCCCGATGTTATGGAATGCAGGAGACGATTTCGCATACTGTCACTCAGGTAAATATCACCCCGCAAAACCGCGCGTATGGCCGTCATGACATTCTCGGTCGCTTCGGCCTTCATGATAAAACCCTTTGCCCCCGCCCTGAGGGAACGCTCTGCATATACTGATTCCTCATGCAGAGAGATTACGAGCATCAGAAAGTCGGGATAAATCCGGGACAGATCCTTAATTAATTCTATGCCGTTGGAATTCTTTAAAGACAGATCGATGAGTGCCAGATCAGGTTGTAATTTTTCAATCAGTTCAAAGGCCCCGGCAGCATCTTCAGCCTCACCCACCACAATCAGGTCGTCCTCCTGATTGATCAACTGTGTAAAGCCCTGTCGGACAATGGGATGATCGTCAATAATAACAATCCTCTTTTTCACGCCCTTACCACCTGCTTATTACTGTGTTATAGGGACCCTGCATATAACAGCAGTACCCCAGCCTTCGTTACCTATTATCGACAGGTGTCCCCCTACCATGTTAGCCCGATACTGCATGATTCTCAATCCCAGACCGGACGTGCTTTCTTCTGATATCCCATTGCCGTTGTCACGAATTGTCAACACAATCTCCGTTGTATCCTGCTCCAGGGAAACGATAATGCTTGTTCCGCCGGCGTGCTTGATTGCGTTGGTTAAGGCCTCCTGACATATATGATAAAGCTGAACCTCCGCAATGGGCTGAAGGTCGACAGGATCACGATGACCTTCAAAGGAGGTTGCCACACCGTACATTGACTGGCAGTAGAGACTCAGCTCCTGAAGAGCTTCTACAAGTCCGTTGGTCTGCAGTGTTACGGGAATTAGCCCCTTTGCCATTTCCCGCGTCTGTTCCACCGTGTTTCTCACAATCTGCTGAATATCCCGGGCATCCTCGACACAAGTACTGTCCTTCTCTTTCAGAAGTTTACCTTCCAGTGCCTTTACCCGAAGAAGGATACCCGTTAATTGCTGTCCCAGGCTGTCATGAAGATCCTGTCCTATCCGTGATCGCTCGCGGTCCTCGATTTCCAGGATTTCCTTTTCCAGCTGTTTGCGCTTGCTCATGTCCCGGGCGATAAGCGAAACTGCAATCAGGTTTCCCCGGGAGTCCCTGATGGGAGAGATCTTTACAGACATGTCTATAATACCCCCGTCCTTACGGGCCCGCAGAGTTTCGTAATGGTCAATAAGCTCTCCATTGCGTATTCTGTCGAGCATTTCGGGGATCTCGTTGGGGTAGAAATCGGGAACGAGAATCGAAAGATTCTTACCCCGGACCTCGCTCTGATCGTATCCGAACAGGATCCGGGCTCCCCGGTTCCAGCTTATTATGGTGCCTTCGGGCGTTGAACCGATTATTGCATCTTCGGAGGTCTCTACAATGGAGGCAAGACGTGACTGCATCTCCTGAACCTGGTACTCCTCCTCGATGTTGCGAAGAATCACAATGTATCCGGAAATCTTCTCATGTTCATTTTTCAGAACTGATACGGTACAAAAAACGTGGAAACGGCTCTGCTCCAGAACAAAGAAATATCTTCCTGAGACTTCTCCGGTATTCTCATAGGAAGAAAAATCCAGGGGATCCGGAGGATTCTCCTCGAAAGTGTTCTCTATTCTGACAGGCAGGTCCCGGGTCGAACGCCCCACATAATCATCCTGTTTTAGATCGAGCATTCTGCAGGCGGCTATGTTAATCAGCTGGATCTTCCCCTCTTTATCGCAGGAAATGACTCCGTCGGAGATTCCGCTGAAGGTGGTGGAAAGCAGGCGTTCGCTTTCAAGAATTTTCTTTTCCATATCATGACGGTCCAGAGCCATCTCAATGGAGAAGAAAAGATCATTCTGGTCAAAGGATTTGATGATATACCCGTAGGGACGGGTATTCTTTGCACGGGAGAGGGTATCCACATCAGAATAGGCAGAAATATAGATAACAGGGATCCTGTGCGTCTGCTGGATAATCTCCGCCACCTGTATTCCGTCAAGTTCTCCCTTCAGGTGAATATCCATCAGGATAAGATCGGGTTTGACTTCATTCAGAAAACTCAACACTTCCGGACCGTTATCCTGGGTATCGAGTACGATATACCCCAGGGAATCCAGAATATTGCAGATATCAATCGCCAGAATGGCTTCATCTTCCACAACAAGAATACGAGGAGGATCTGTCCTGGGTTGAATCTCTATATTGTCATGATGCTCCTGCATAGAAGATTATTTCCGCTTATCGCTTTTTAGAATTTCCGCCGCAATACGGTTGAGGGGCAGAATAAGATCTACGGCGTTGCGTTTAACAGCCTCTTGGGGCATTCCGTAGACGACACAGCTCTCCTCGTCCTGGGCAATTGTATAGGCTCCGTTCTGATGCATTTCAAGCATCCCGCGGGCACCGTCATCACCCATTCCCGTCATTATAATGCCTATTGCATTCTTTCCGGCATAACGGGCAACAGAGCGGAAAAGGACATCCACTGAAGGACGGTGACGACAGACAAGAGGTCCGTCCTTTACTTCCACATAGTAACGGGCCCCGCTGCGCTTCAGAAGGGTATGTTTGTTTCCCGGGGCAATGAGTACCCGTCCCCGAAGCACAGAGTCATTGTTTTCCGCTTCTTTTACACCCACGCTGCAGATGGAATCGAGACGCTTGGCAAAGGCGGCGGTAAAGTGTTCAGGCATATGCTGGACAACCACCATCCCCGGTGCATCCACCGGCAGAGCCTCAAGGACCTCCCGCAGGGCTTCGGTACCACCCGTAGAGGCACCCACCGCGACAACCAGCTCGGTTGTTTCGATTCTAACATGCTCTTTTCCCAGCGGCAGAACAGCATCGGCGGTCAGTTTGGCAGACACCTCAGGTTTGGGCTTGAATTTTCTGGTTTTTGCCATGTGGGCAGCCCGGACGACGTCCGCAATGCGAAGCCGTGATTCAGTAAGAAACTGTTTTGTTCCCAGTTGAGGTTTCCTGATTATTTCGACAGCTCCGTAATCAAGGGCATTAAGAACATTCTGGGAGCCCTCTTCAGCTTTACTGGAGCAGATAACCACAGGAATGGGAAACTGCTGCATCAGTTTCTTCAGGAAGGTGAGGCCGTCCATTCGGGGCATCTCAATATCCAGAATTATTACATCGGGTATCTCTTTTTCCAGTTTCTTGGCGGCAATAATCGGATCCGAGGCCGTCCCCATAATTTCTATATCTTTCTCCGATCCAAGAATCTCGGACAGAGTCTGCCTCACAACCGCTGAATCATCGACAATTAAAACCTTTATACTGGTGGCTTCAGACATTTGTTAAAATCTCCCGATTGTAAGGACTCATGCAAGTTTCCGGAAATTGTTTTTAAGGGCATCGGAGCTTTTTTTATATACAGTAGCCGCAACGTTATGAAGGTCAGTTTCGATTCCGGTCAGGGATTCAGAATGCCCGAGAAAAAGATACCCGCCGGGTTTCAGATGTTCGCAGAGTTTAGATATAATCTTTTGTTGAGTCGGCTTCTCAAAGTAGATCATTACATTTCTAAAAAATATCACATCGAGATTCTTTGGCAGGGGGTACTTTTCACTGAGAAGGTTCAGTTGATAAAATCTGATTTTTCCCCGGAGTTCCGGCTTAATTCTGACCTGACTCCTTGCACTGTCCCGGCTCTTCAAAAAGTATCTCTTTATAAGATCCATGGGCAGGTTTTCAATTCTTGGATATTCATAAATACCGGAACGGGCGTTTTCAAGAACACGGGAAGAAATATCGGACGCGAAGATTTCGTAGACAAAACGCCGGTTCTGCCGAAAGTACTCCTCCATGACCATTGCGATCGTGTAGGGTTCTTCTCCCGTCGAACACCCGCACGACCAGATCCGAAAAACCTCGCCGGATGCAGCGGAGAACTTCGTCAGTACTGAAGAAGACAAAAAATCAAAGTGTCCGGGTTCGCGATAGAAATCAGTTTTGTTTGTGGTAATCAGATCCACAAACTCCTGGATGTGTTTTTTCCCCTCGTTGCTGTCAAAAAGAAAATCACAATAATCGCTGAAACCTGATTTTCCAAGCCTTATAATATGCTTGCGCAGTCGGGACTCAACCATAACCTGCTTTGCCGCGGGCAGACGAATACCAAGGTTTTTTTCAACATAGGTTTTGATTCGAAGAAAGTCTTTACTGCTCAGTCCCGGCAGGGGAGCTAATGTATTACCCTGCTGCATCTTTTTCCAGGACCTCGGTGTCCATGGTACTGACCAGGCCGTTAATATCGAGGATCAGAGCGATAGACCCGTCCCCCAGAATCGACGCACCGGAGAAGCTCTTCTGTCCCTTGAACATGTTTCCCAGACTCTTTATTACCGTCTGATGATCTCCAAGAACCTCGTCGACCATAATTCCCATGCGCCCGTGACTGGTTTCTATAACCACCATCTGTTTACGCCGGCTGTCCTGTTCCGGAATATCCAGGAACCTCGCCAGATGAACGTAGGGTATCAGGCTTTCCCGGTAGGAAATCAGGCGACGGCGGGTATCAACCTCATCGATGCGTATTTCCATACATGATTCAACTGACGCCAGGGGAATAATAATGGTCTCGGTTCCCACGGAAACCGCAAGACCGTCGATTATGGCCAGGGTAAGAGGAAGGGTCAGAATGAAGCTTGTACCTTTTCCAGGTTCGCTCTGGATTGTCACAGATCCGGACAGGGACTGAATATTTTTTTCCACAACATCCAGTCCCACTCCGCGACCGGATAGATTTGTAACCGCTTCAGCGGTAGAGAAGCCCGGAGCAAAAAGCAACTGGTAAGCATCCTCATCGGAGATCTGCTCCCCGGCGTGGATCAGACCTCGCTGAACAGCTTTCTTTCGAATAACATCCGGATCGATGCCCCGTCCATCATCTCTGACGACTATCATGACTGCAGCCCCGCTGTACTTTGCTTCCAGGGTGATGGTTCCAGTGGCTGACTTGCCGGCTTTCATTCTGACTGCCGGGAGTTCGATGCCATGGTCAGCGGAGTTTCTTATTATATGGACCAGGGGATCATGGATCTTATCAAGCACAGTCTTGTCCAGCTCAGTCTCTTCTCCAATGGTCTTTAACTCAATCTCTTTTCCAAGATCCACCGAAAGGTCCCGGACCATACGCCTGAACTGGCTGAAGGTACTCCCAATAGGCAGCATCCGAAGGCTCATGGCATTGTCCCGCAGATCGTCGATCAGACGTTCCAGCTCTTCGCTGACGGTCAGAAGATTTTCTTCCTCCATCTGGGCCGATATCTGTCCAAGCCGTGCCTGTACGGTAACGAGTTCTCCCACAAGATCAATGAGCTGATCGAGTCTCTGGGAGCTCACCCGAAGGGTGTTCGAGACCTGCTGGGTCTGATTCTGTGTTCTGGATTTCTTGAAGTGCTCCTGAACATGAAGGGCCGACTCAATCTCCGACTTGTCCGCCAGACCCGCATCTTCGATTCTCTGTCCGATAAGCTTCTGGCTCTCAAGCAGGGATTTCAGCTCCTTGGGATCAAGGATGCCGCTGTCCACCAGGATTTCTCCAAGCCGCTTGGGCTCTCCCCGTGAATCGATATAATCGGAACTTTTCAGTTCCTGAATGATTATATCGGATTCGGATTCTACAAAGATAAAAACATCCCGCAACTCATTATATTCGCAGCCTCCGGTCAGGAAGATTTCCCATCCCAGGTAGAGGGTCTCCGGATTAATTTCAGAAAGACGGGGAATCTCTGCAATATTTGCAAAAACCGTAACCTTTCCAAGATCATGGAGTTCCCGGATAAGAAGCAGCGGATTTGCCCCGCTGGCAAAGATATCCGAGCGGGGCTTGAAGCTGATCCGGAAGGTCGCTTCTTCCTTTTCCAAACCGGTCCCGCCGGCGGTGTCGGAAACGACCGGGGGAGCCTCGTTATCTTCAGATTCCCTTTCCATGCCGGAGATCCTGGAAAGTTCCTTCAGGATAGTCGAACCCTTCTCTTTCAGAGCAGCGTTCCCGGATCCTGTTTCGTTATTCCGGGTCGCATCGAGAAGATCCCGCAGATGATCCTTTCCCCGGAGGGACAGGTTCATCAGTTCCCGGTTGATTTTGAGGGTTCCGGAACGGACCTCGTCCAGCACCGTCTCGAAGGCGTGGGCGAATTCGGAGATCTCCTGAAAACCGAACATGGCAGCGGAGCCTTTTATCGTATGGGCGGCGCGGAATACAGCCTGGATATGCCCTTCGTCATCCGGTTCAGCTTCGAGAGCCAGAAGTTCCTTCTCCATGGAATCCAGAAGTTCATAGGATTCTTCAATAAAGGTTTCGATGAAGCGTTTATCCATTAATCTGTTCCCCGTATCGAACCCCGCTCAACTGAAATTGTTCCAGAACCTTTTCGTTCATGGGGCCCTTGAATTTCAGTGGAATTTTTCTTTTTTCCACCTCGTTGAACAGAGAGACGAAGAGTTGTATTCCTGCGGTATCGATCTCTTCTATTTGAGATACATCCAGAAGGACTCCCTCGGAAGACTCGTTCAAGGCTTCCAGTAATGAGGATTTCAGGTCCTTAACAGTATCAATAACGCATCTGGTTCCAATGGGCACAGTAAGCACAGCTTCCTCCACACCGACAGCAGTTCCTGTTACACTGAAAGTATAGCAGACAGGAAAAGCAAACGCAAAAAAGGGCTCTTTTAGATAAAATAATCGACATCTATATAGGATGCAAGCTGAATGGAGGATTCCAGAAAACCGGCCTTTCGTTTTTTAATAACCATGCGCAGCAGGGCTAGCTTGTTTTCCGGATCGATCTTGAGTCCCCGCCAGTAGAAGGGATCATTTGGGGAAAGACCTGTCTCGTCGGCAATAGTACCGGGGTACACCTTCTCCACTACATAACTTTTTTCCCACAGTGCAGCCCCTGTCTCCTGAATCTTCATACCGAACAGGGGGAGTACAAGTTCCTTTTCAGCTCCCATCCTGTGGGCTTCCAGCACCGGGGAATGGGGACGTTCAGCAAGCACCATATATACCGTTTCCCGTGTCCCGCCCTGTTGTTCCCATAGGGTTTTGAGCAGATTTCCCGGTCGTTCCCGTACAAGTATGGCGTTTACTTCCCGTAAACTGCTGACTGCCTGTCCATTCACCGAAACCAGGCGGTATCCCTCTTTTATCCGTGCATTATCAGCAGGGGATCCCGGGACTGTATACAGATTGATCAGGCCATCTGCCCCTTCATGCAGTGCAGAGCCTATCCAGGAATGCCGGACCTCTCCTCCCGCATACATTTCAGAAAGAATGGCCTGGAGCCAGTAGACGGGAACGGCGAAATTGATCCCCTCAAAGAATTCAATCCCCGCAAAGACTATTCCCACAAGGCGGCCCTGTTCATTCATGAGCGGCCCCCCGCTGTTTCCCTGGTTTATGGGTACATCTATCTGCATGGCCTCGCCAAGCTGAAGAAGACGACGCTCAGTAGCAGAGACAATACCCGAAGTGATGGTTTTTTCCAGCCCTCCGGGACTACCAATGGCATAAATGGTTTCACCCAGACGCGGTGTCCGTTTACCGGGACTGAATATATAACCGGGAGTGATTTCCGCTTTCAACAGGGCAAGATCCAGTATAGGATCCCAGCCCACTACCCGGGCCGGAATTCTGGGAGAACGACTGTCACCCCTTCGAATAAACAGGCGGGAGTATCCTTCGTATTCCGGATCAACCTCGCTGGCTATTACATGGTAATTGGTTATAAGGTAGCCGTTTTTATCGACAAAGAAACCACTGCCTATAACCCGGTCGGGGTATCCCATTCCTCCCTCGATCCGGATACCCCTGTTTACCCAGATCGTTACCGTGGAATCAATTATGCCCGGCAAATCTCCGGTTATTTTTTCCTCAGGATCATCAGGCTCAGCCTCCAGGTATTCAGACCATTCCCGGTACCCTGAATTCCTTGCAGCCTCAGCAAGAAAGCCCAGATCGTCATATCTTACAAGCCCTGAGGAAAGTGCCTCTGCGGCCTGGGCGAAAGCCGGAATCAGCATCTCCTTTTCTACCAGTCCATGAAGCATGTCCAGGTACAGTTCTTTTCTATCAGGGCCTTCCTCCAGAGACAGCTCCAGTAGTTCCGCCGCCCGGGAAAGACGCAGGGCCGCGTTGAAATCCGAGGCCTCAACCGCCTTATGGAACTCCTCGGAGATCATCTGGTCAATTTCTTTACGGTAGGTACTGTGTTCGTCTCTTCCAATGAGACCGCGCTTGTGCAGAATATCAACGGTTTCCAGGGCCCGGAGGGGTTCCCTGCTATCCATCAGACGCTGCAACTCCTGAAGATTGATTTCCCGTACATCCGGGATTTCCGGGAGGACAGGTCCGCTGGCACAGGATACGAGAATAAGAAGAATAATCAGTATGGATACGAACTTACACCGTTGAATAATAAGCATGCTTTAATCGTCCTTGCTCGTTAAGGGCTTCAGTTGCCGTTATAACTTTGATAATCGATTTCTCCGTCCTGATCCCAGTCCCATTCATGCAGCCCCCGGGAGGGATAATAGAGATATTCTGATATCCCGTTCTCATCCTGATCAAGATAAACTCCATAGAGGGAATTGTCACGGTATATTTCACGTATCTCCGGTTTTCCATCCCCGTCGAGATCCCGTTCAATGCGCTTATCGCTGCCTTCCGTCAGGCTCCTGATGCGTGTGCCGTTCTCTTCCCTTACAGTCATCCCCGAAGCATCACCCCGGGTAGTTCCGCGGGCGTCATTCTCGACATAACGGTAGGCAAGTTCCCGCAGTTCCGTATCGGCGGGGATTTTCCCTGAATCTGTCCCGACGAAGGGCGGGAGATGCTCATGGTCCACAACATCCAGGTTGAGAACCGATTCGGCGAAATTGAACTCCCATACAAGATCGGAGTTGTCTATTTTTATCCCCCGGACTTCAGGATACCTTCCGTATTCAATGGTATATCTTCTGTCATCTTTCAACAGAAAAAGGGTTTCAGGCTCTGATAAAACTTCACGGTTTTCAGTAAACTCGATGATAATCTCCTGCACGGCATCCTGATCCAGGTCTTTTCTGACCTCTGCCAGCTGCCCGTCTTTCAGGATATACATGCCGTCATCGTATTCATCGCCGTTCCGGTCTTCGTATACGACAATGCGCCGATGAGCGCAGAAATCCCGGAACTCCTCCAGCCGTTGTGCGTCTTCGAAGAGAAGGTATATCTGGCGAAAAACAGATAAACGCCTCAGGTTTTTCTCTGTCAGCAGGACGCTGATGTCCGGACTGCTTTCTTCTTCACCTTCAGTCGTGCTGAAATCCCGGAGAATAATAATTCGCGGATCCCCATAACCAAGGTCCAGGTAACGCTGCAGAAGCTGCATTCTCAGATCGCCGGTGGATTCGAGGACAAGAGTACGAAGCAGGAGTTCCGAGGTCTGGCTGCCCCCCGGAGCCAGGGCTTTATCGATCAGGGAGCGTCTGTAAGCCGGGTCAATTTCGGATCTCAGGGCTTTGATCTCCTCATGCCTGGGGAACAGTCGGGTTCCCTTCCTGGCAAGCTCGCCGGCATCATCCAGCCGGCCTGTGGCTAAGGCGGAGCGCAGGGCGAAATAGTACCAGCCTCCGTCAGTCCTTTCGGACTCAGTCAGCGAATGCAGCGTGTTCCACATATCATCGTAACGCATGAGTTGATCGTACTGTTCAACCAGGAGGAGCAGCGCGCTTGCCGGATCCGTAAAATGCCAGGTATCGCTGTCCAGGGCGTTTTCCAGTTCCTCCGCGGCCTTTCGTATTGACGATCCCTCTTCCAGTATTCTTCGGGCCTTGAGATACCGCGCGTCGGAGTTATCAGGATCAAACTCCAGAGCCGCCTCTATAAGCGAGGAGGCGGCGTCCGTCTCCGTACTCAGGTCAAGAGCAACCTGAACGTAGGCTCTGGAAAGAGCTTTGTCCCTGTCAAAGCCCGACTCTGTAAACACGGAAAAAGATCCCGCCAGAAGCAGTATCAGGGAGAACAGGGCTTTAAACCTTGCCGGGAGGCTCCAGAAAACTTGTCTGTTTGCTATTATCATCAGGAAACCCCAATAGTTGCCGGATTTCTTTATCGTCAAGACTCTCTTTGGCCACCAGGTGCTCGGCAAGCCTGGTCAGCTGATCTTTATGCTCGCTCAGGAGTTTGGTCACGGAATCAAGACAGGATCGCAGAATATCATGTATCTCGCCGTCTATTTTCTCGGCGGTTTTTTCAGAATAGTCCTGGTGTCTGGCTATCTCCTTGCCGAGGAAAATGGGTTCCTCCTCTCCCCCGAAAGTGACAAAGCCGAGGGAATCACTCATGCCCCATTCACAGACCATTCGCCGGGCTATTTTTGTAGCCTGTTCAATGTCGTTCTTTGTTCCTGTGGTCGTCTGATTGTAAATCAGCTTTTCGGCCACATAACCGCCCATGGTAATCTTAATCCTGTCCAGCAGCCAGTTTCGGTTGCGGGAGTAGGTCTCTTTTTCGGGAAGACTCATGGCAAGTCCCAGAGCCTGCCCGTGGGGAATCACCGTAACCTTGTGGAGAGGATCGGCATTCTCCAGATAGTAATGAAGAAGAGCATGGCCTGCTTCGTGGTAGGCGGTCATCAGCTTGTCTTCCGGAGAGATAACCCGGGATCTTCGTGCAACCCCCAGGAGGAGTTTATCCCGGGCCTCCTCAAAGTGCTTCATGTTAACGGCACTGGAGTTCTCCCGGGCGGCAAAAAGGGCTGCTTCGTTTACGAGATTTGCCAGATCGGCTCCCGAGGATCCCGGTGTGGCCCGGGCAATCCGGTTTATATCCACATCCTCGGAAAGAGGGACCTTGCGGGAATGTATATTGAGTATCGATTCCCGCTCCTTGATATCCGGCATATCAACAACAACCTGCCTGTCGAAGCGTCCAGGTCTGAGGAGGGCGGGATCAAGAACATCCGGACGGTTCGTCGCAGCCAGAATTATCACCCCGTCCTTGGTGTCAAAACCATCCATCTCCACCAGCATCTGGTTGAGGGTCTGTTCACGCTCGTCATGACCGCCCCCGTAGCCGGCTCCCCTGGTCCTGCCGACGGCATCCAGCTCATCGATAAACAGAATGCAGGGGGCATTCCGCCGTCCCTGCTCAAAGAGGTCCCGGACCCTGCTTGCACCGACGCCGACGAACATTTCAACAAAATCCGAGCCGGACATATGAAAAAACGGTACCCCCGCCTCCCCTGCGCAGGCCTTCGCCAACAGGGTCTTTCCCGTTCCGGGCATACCAACCAGAAGCACTCCCGTTGGAATACGGGCTCCGATTTTGGTAAATTTCTGGGGGTTCTTCAGGAAGTCCACAACCTCCTGGAGTTCGTATTTTGCTTCGTGCTGCCCGGCAACGTCGTTGAAGGTAATCTTTGAATCGTTTTCCAGGTACTGCTTTGCCCGGCTTTTTCCGAAGGAGAAGGCTTTGTTTCCACCTCCCTGGACCTGTCTGAACATGAACCATATAAGGAAAAAACCGATAAGCCATGGCAGGGACTGAAGAATGATCATAAACGGCGAAGGTGATTTCCGTCCCCCCCGGACAATAACTCCGTTGTCCCGCAGAAGAGGCATCAACTCCTCGTCAGGATAGGGTATCCTGGTAATGAAACTTCTGTTCGTACCATACTCGCCGCCCCGAAGGGTACCCTGAATCTCGTTGTAATCCAGAATCGTGACGGTATCTATCTGTCCATCCGTCAGATACCGGAAAAAAGTGGAGTACGGCAGCTCCATGTCGCTGTTCCCTGTATCAAACAGAAAAATGAGGGCAAAAAACACAATGAGACTCGCCACAAAAATCAGGGCAAAGCGGTTATTGTTAAAATTGAAAGGAAACCAGTCAGGTCCGCCCTGACCGCCTCCCGGCTTTTTCTTATCGTCCAATCCCTGTCTCCATCCGTTGTATACTCAGTACATCCCCTGCCTGCGGGGCCGGAAAATCCTGATAGCCCTCGGCAAGAACATCCCGGTATCCGAAAAGCGATCCGAAGACGGCCGCGACCTCGTCTCCAACCTGCAATACCGGTATTTTATCCCGGGAATCCTCGGAAACACCGAGTTCCCTGTATATGTCCTTAAGTCGTTTGCTTCCCCCGGGGGTCCGAATTGAATCAGACAGCCGTCTGCTTCGCAGGAAAAGAGTCTTTCCGCGACTGCTCTCCGTCAAGGCAAGTGCAGTCCCGTGCCCCTCAGCAGGCATCCGGGACCCCCAGGAATAGCGGAACTCAGCAATGGTACCGTCACTTCCCCGGAATATTCTCTTAACATATCGTGTTTTAACGGGAAATACAACCGAGGGGACAAAGATGAGTCGGGCATCCTCTTTGCGGAGGGTAAAACCGTGGCCCCGGAGCAGAACAGCATTTTTTCTGTAGTATGAAAGCTCCTTTACGGAAAGAAAATCCCGGGGCACCCGGGAGCTTCCTGGCAGATAGTAATGAATCAGCGATAATAGACTCCTTACCCGCAACGCTTCAGGGGCGGAGAAAAAAACCGGGACATCCGTCTCGGCCCTGTTCTTACCAAGGGACCAGGGGATTCTTCTGAGCGCCTCCT
Source organism: Marispirochaeta aestuarii (assembly GCF_002087085.1). NCBI lineage: Bacteria > Pseudomonadati > Spirochaetota > Spirochaetia > Spirochaetales > Spirochaetaceae > Marispirochaeta > Marispirochaeta aestuarii. The sequence continues at coordinate 20,300 of NZ_MWQY01000003.1, forward strand.
CCTGTAAAACAGCCTCTTCCTGGCGGAAAAAGCGGGCCGATTTTCCCAGACTCCCGGCCATGGAGGGAAACTCCCGGGCCAGCACTGGTATGAGTTCGTTTCGAATCCGGTTTCGCAGATACCAGTCCTCCCGATTGCTGCTGTCCTCGCTGAAGGGCAGCCCGAGCTCCCGGACAAGCTCTCCCAGTTCTGCCTTGCTGACTTCAAGAAGCGGTCGGATTCTGTTGCCGCGAAGGGGGGGAATACCGTGTAAACCCGAGACACCGCAGCCCTGAAAAAAACGCATAATCATGGTCTCCACCAGATCATCCAGGGTGTGCCCCAGGGCGATGTATCCAAGATTCAGCCTGTTCAGCCAGACATCAAGGGCTTCATATCTGGCCCGGCGTGCCGCAGCTTCCACACCTTCGTGCAGCGCGGAGGCGGATCGTGCTATGTCATTCTCCGGAACATCGATTCGATGTACTGGTACCGAACACAGCCGGGCTGCCGCGCGCAGTCCGCTCCAGTCTTCTTCTATCTCTTCTCCGGTTCGAAGATTGTGGTTTACGTACAGGGCATGGAGAGGCAGTTCCTTTTTGTTGAAGTCACGGTAGCGGGCCAGGGCAGCCATGAGGGCGGTACTGTCAATTCCGCCCGAGGCAGCTATGAGAATGCCCTTCGCGGGATCTATATTCCAGCGTTTGAAATAGACGGACACAGCCCTGTATACTTTCGAACTACTCTTTAGCGGTTCCATTATATTTATTCATTACCCGGTCAAGGGGAAGTCGGGTCATTTCCAGTACAGCATCCGCTGCTCTGCTGATACCCTGCCTGAATTCGGAAAGCTCTTCCCCGAGGGGAGCCGACAATACCCAGGAGATAACCTCTTTTTTCTGATCCGGTCTGCCTATTCCTACAAAGAGGCGTTTAAATTTGTCCGTTCCCAAAACGGAGATGATGGACTCGAGCCCCTTCTGACCGGCGGAAGATCCCCTTTGTTTTATCCGTATAATCCCGGCGGGAAGATCAAGACTGTCGCAAACGACAATTATCTGTTTTGGTGCCGCCGTATAACGCTGCAGAATATCGGGGACCACCTTGCCGGAAGCGTTCATGTACGTCAGGGGAGCTGCAAGTACCAGGCGACAAAAGCCTTCCCCGGTTGTAATATCGGTACATGCAGATCGCCACGGACGAAAAAAGGGCTTGGTAAACTTCAGGGAAAGCCTTTCTGCAAGTTCTTCCAGAACAAGAAACCCGGCATTATGCCGGGTTTTCTCATATTCCCTTCCAGGATTTCCAAGTCCGAAGACTATCAGCACATCTCGGGGATTACTCTTCACCCTCACCTTCTGCAGATCCAGCCGCCACTTTGGCTTCAGCAGTTTCTTCCGCCTCCTCTGCTGTTTCTACGGCACCGACCTTAACAGCGGTAATAGCTACAATGTCGTGATCTTCAGGAGTCAGAATCCTGACGGAATCGCTGACAGGTATATCGGAAACATGAAGGGCGTCACCGATCTGCATTGCCGCTATGTCGAGGACAAAAGACTCCGGGATATCCTTGGGAAGGCACTCGATCTCCACATCGTGAAGCTGTACTTCGACAATCCCGCCGTTCCGCACACCCTGGGGCACACCTTCAAAATGGACAGGCACGTTGGTACGCAGAACCTTTCCCTGCTCGATTTCGTAAAAATCGATATGAAGAATACGGTTCTTGATCATATCTTCCTGGTAGTCCTTGACCAGAACATCGTATTTTTTGCCCTTATCTACCGAGATGTTGATAATTGTGTTTTCACTGACATTGTGGAATTTCTTCTCGAATTCCTTTGAACTTATACTTATGCTGACAGGTTCGCTGTGTCCGTAAATTACTGCGGGGATCATGCCTTCATTGCGCAGCCGCCGGGTTACGGTTTTCTTTGTGTCGGGCCGCTGGTATCCGGCCAGGGTTTTCTGTTCCATGAATCGTTCTCCTCATTGCTATACACCATTTAAGGCGTTCTGTTTTCAATATCATTCTACGCCAGCAGATCCTTTTCGAGGATCCTGACGGTGCAGACTTGTTATCCTGGGACGGCAGGAATCGAACCTGCGAATGCCGGAACCAAAATCCGGTGCCTTACCGCTTGGCGACGTCCCAAATATTTTAAGATTTTAGACTGATAAGCAGCGGAATCAGCTGTCTTCGTCTTCGTCGTAGGCCGGGCTGCTGTCAGCCTGGGCCTTATATTCTTCCAGAATGCGTTCCTGCAGTTTTCCCCGGAAATCCGAATTAATCGGATGCGCCACATCCTTGTACTCACCGGTTTTCGTCTTTCTCGAAGGCATGGCAATAAACGCGCCGTTCTTCCCCTCGATCACCTTCACATTGTGAACAACAAAGGAGTCATCAAAGGTTACGGTTACGTAGGCCTTAAGTTTACCGTCCGCTTCGACACGCCGAATCCGGATATCCGTGATTTCCATACTTTCCTCCACTCATGTTGCATAAATATTACGTCATTGTAATATGCTATCCGGAAATATAGCAAGTGTTTCTATTGTAAGCACTTGTTTTAGGTTTTTTTTACCTTTTAGAACTAATGCCGCCCTCCGGGCAGCGGCTTCATCGGTAAAAACACCAAAGATGGCAGAACCGGAACCGGAAACATTCGCGTACAGGGCCTGCGAGGAGAGCAGGGTATCAATCAGCTGGCCAATCAGGGGATATCGTTCCCGTAAAACCGGCGTAAAGGAGTTGAAGAATGTCCATTTATCCGGAGTGCGTTCATACAGGGAGGCATAATCACTGCCGGCAGAAAGCATCGGATAATCCCCTCCACGCTTTTCATCCAGCCATCGATATGCATCCGCAGTGGAGACCGGGAAATCAGGCAGAACAAGGACCAGAGGAAGAGTGCGGGGTTTGTTCAGGGGAAGCACCTTTTCACCTCGACCGGTGACGAGAGCCAGGGGACTGCGGCAGAAAAACGGGACGTCGCTCCCCAGTTCCGCAGAGATCCGTGCAAGTTCCGCATTATCCACAGGAACGGAAAACAGATCCCTCAGACTTTTCAGCATTGTCGCAGCATTGCTTGATCCGCCTCCCAGTCCGGCCCCCTCGGGTATGCGCTTTTCAACAGTGACTTCCACGGAAGTCTTGAGCCCGTAACGCTCCGAGAAGAGCCTGTATGCCCTGCATATAAGATTATCCTCAGAAACACAGCTGAAACGGCCGTGAATACTGCAGGTATTGTTAGAATCTTTCAAAGAACGTACCGTGATCGTATCCGCAAGGGAGACAATCTGAAAAAGAGAGCACAAGTCATGAAACCCGTCGTTTCGTCTGTCCCCGATCTCGAGATGCAGATTCACCTTGGCCGGGGATTGAAGGGTTACGGCCCTCATCATAATGCTGATGTATTATACATATCTGCCGCCGTCTGTCAAACCCTAGCCCTGCAGATAATGGCAGCCGATGGACTGTCCGTTGTTAAGGGCTGATCGGGTAACCACAAGGGCGCTGATAATTGCATTTCTCAGCTCGACAACGTCCCTGCGCAGCGTGGCAGAACGATAGAAGCGCTCAATTCGGTGGTTAAGGTAGTTCAGGTCCGCAAAGGCCCGGGAAAGCCTTTTTCTGGTCCTGATTATACCCACATAATTCCACATGGTACTCTGAATCTGGTTCAGATCGCTCCGTATCAGCACCGGATCGAAACTGGTTTCCCCGGGGGGAGATACCCAGGGGGGTATACTGCGGATAAGACGGTCGGCCAGGTCACTGGAACAGCAGAGAATAGCATCAGCGGTTCGCACCCCGTAGTAAAGCCCCTCCAGCAGCGATACTGAAGCCAGCCGGTTGGCCCCATGCACCCCGGTACAGGCCGTTTCTCCCACAGCGTAGAGTCCTTCCAGGGAAGTCCGCCCTTCGAGATCGACCTTTATCCCTCCGCAGGAGTAGTGGGCGGCGGGAACCACGGGAATAAGGTCCTTTCGGATGTCGATATTCACGGCGGCACAGGCCGCGAATATAGAAGGAAAACGCTCCTTCAAATCATGGTCCCTGATGCCCCGGGCATCCAGATAGACGTATCCCGCCTTGTCCTTTTCTATCTGCCGGTAAATTCCCCGGGCAACCTCGTCCCTGGGGGCCAGGTCCTTCAGCCGCGGGGCGTAACGGGACATGAAGTACTCCCCTTCCCGGTTTAAAAGCTTCGCTCCCTCGCCCCGTACGGATTCGGAGATCAGAAAGCGATCGGAATCCCGGTGAAACAGGGTCGTTGGATGAAACTGTACAAATTCCGCATTTATTATCTCTACGTTGGCCCTGTACGCCATGGCCATACCGTCACCGACCGCACCCCTGGGGTTGGATGTATGCTGGTAGATGTCTCCCAGTCCCCCGGTGGCAAGAACCACGGCGGAAGCGAAAACAGGAAGAACCTCACCGCTCTCGTTGTTCAGAAGATACATGCCGAGGGCACGGCTCGGTTTATAGCGAACCTGGTAATCCACGGAATGGTGTGTCGAGGTTATAATGTCGATGGCCGTGTAATTTGTCAGACGGCTTATACGTTCCTCCGCCTCGGCAGCCCCGGCCAGGTGCTCCATGATCGAGCGTCCTGTATAGTCGTGAACGTGGAGAATCCGCCGTACAGAATGGGCCGCCTCACGGGTCAGCATATATCCGGATTCATCCCGGATAAAAGGCACCTCTAATTCACGGGCGAGAAAATCGAGTACCAGATCGGGACCTTCGGCGGCGAGAGTCTCCACGGCCTCGATGCAGTTTATGCCGTCTCCGGCCTCGAGGATATCGTGCTTCAGCAGTTCTGGGGTGTCCCCTTCCCCCCTGGCGACAATACCACCCTGGGCGTAGCGGCTGTTGCATTCCAGGGGATCCGCGCTTTTTGAAACCAGACAGACGTCGGCACCCTTCCGCGCGAGCCGGATGGCCGCACTGATACCCGCTATTCCTCCCCCAATGACAAGGGCATCAAACCGCATCATGCTTCAGGTCCTGCGATTTTCAGAGAGAAATCGAAATTCTTAACTGAATGGGTCAGTTTTCCCACGGAAATATAATCCAGACCGATCTCCATATACCCGGCAATCTTCTCCAGAGACATGTCGCCGGAGGCTTCGAAAGCAACATCTCCTCTTCGCTGCCCCAGGCATTCCGCCGCTGTTTTTGCGTCCATATTGTCCAGCATGATAATATCCGCCCCCGCATCCAGAGCTTCACTGACCTCTTCGGCATTGCGGCATTCCACCTCTATCCTGTAGCGACTGCCCCATTTGTCCCGTACCATGGAAACAGCCCGTTGAATGGATCCGGCTGCATCGATGTGGTTGTCCTTGATCATAACCATGTCATAGAGTCCCATTCGGTGATTGGTTCCACCCCCCACTGAAACAGCGTACTTGGCAAGTTCCCGGTACCCCGGCAGGGTTTTTCGGGTATCCAGTATCCGTGTTTTACCCCGCTGCAGACGGGAAAATTGCTGCGTTACTGTGGCAATACCGGAAAGATAGCCCAGAAAATTGAGGGCGATCCTTTCAGCAGTCAGGATGGAAAGGGTTGATCCCCGAAGCTCTGCGACGATATCTCCAGGCTTCAGGCTGTCTCCATCGCTGAACAGGCATTCCACCTGCGTGGACGGATCTATGCGGTGAAATACCCGGGTAAAAAAATCAGTGCCCGCAAGAATTCCCGTATCCTTGCTGTGCAGCCGGGCAAGGACCTGATCATCCCCGAAAATCGCGCGGGATGTAACGTCCCCCGCCTCGGCGAGGTCTTCTTTTATCGCCAGTTCCAGCAGAACCTCAAAGCTTGTCTGTTTCATGGGCGAAATAGTACGCTAACTTTATGCTATTTTCAACTCTCATTTGACTTTTCAAGAATTACCGTCCTATACTGCTTTCTATGAGCGATTATTTACAGCAGTTTACCGGTGCCCTCAGGGAAGTTGTACGGGAGATCGGTTTTGAAGATACAAGCATTTCCGTGGAGGATATCGATCCATCCTCGGTGGAGCTGGTCGCCAGTGTCGGGATAACGGGAGATCTCCACGGCTTCATGATGCTCCGTGCGGATATGCAGAGCGCTCATAATTTCGTCTCCAAGATGCTCATAAATATGGGCATTGAACCTGAAGAAGAAGAGGGGTTCGGCCAGTTCCACAAGGAGGCTATTGGAGAGATCGTGAATCAGGTTTCCGGTCGATCCACCATGATGCTGGCGGATCAGAATATCGACTGCAATATTACTCCCCCCACAATTATCTCGGGGCAGAGTATCTACTCCGACATAGCCTCCTGCGAGTCCTCCATTTCTCATATTCTGAGTGGAAATTTCGGGAAAATAGGACTTTTTGTAGGCATAAAAAACAGCTCTCTTTAATAATAAACAGTTGACATAGTATTCACCCCTGACTTAGATTAGCAGTATATCGCGTTAGATTTTTAGGGCGGAGAGGAAACCGGATGGAGTATTACGAGTTGGAGAACGATGATATCTATCCAATGTCGATGGATGACGCCGACGATGACGAGAACGGGTTCTACAACGACAACTTCGATGATTACGACGACGAGTTCGATGATGATCTGGATGATTTCGACGATGACGAAGATCTGGATGACGACCTTGATGATGATGACATGGACGACGACGAACTCGAAGAAGACGATTTTGAAGACGACGACTACATCGAAGACGACTATGACTTCGACGACGGCCTGGATTACGAAGATTTCGACGACTGAAAAACAGTTTCTCCGGAATACCACAGTTTTTCCAACTCGTAGAAATTCCGGGTATCCCCGTCCATGAGATGGACAACCATAAAACCGCAATCAATCAGCACCCATCCTTCCTCATGAACTTTTTTATGACGATGGAGGATGGGTATATCGTTTTCCTTGAGAAATATCTGTATGTTTCGCACAAGCCCCTTGAGATGTCCCGTGCTGCGAACTGTGGTAATTATAAAGTAATCCGTCCATGAACTGACCTGAGAAATATCCAGGACCATGGTTTCAATCCCCTGGTGATCCTGAATGAACTCTCCCAGATCCTTTGCCAGTTTACTCTTTACAGTAGCGTCCATCAAAATCCTTTCCTAATATGATTAATACATCGATTCTGGTATCAATTTCATCTTCGAACTCTTCGATACCCGTCTGAATCAGGATATTATTGCACTTTATGACATCCGCCACCCGTTTTACGGCCTGCTGATTACCCATACGATCGATAATTACTGTTTTATCGTAGTTTTCTTCCGCGTTTCCGATACGGGCTACGTCATAGCCGAAACTCTGATAAAGCTGAGAGGTTCTGCCGGCCAGACCGGTTACGGAAGTTCCGTTCCTGATCTCCAGAGCCACCTGGAGATCTCCCTCCGAGAGGACCTCCTCGCTTTTGAGACTGTTGATAGTCTGCGCTATTGTCTCCCGCAGCAGACGTCCGTCGGAATGGGGAAAGAGGAGCTCCTGGTCGTCGACACTGCGGGAGGTACCCCGCAGCCTGAGCTGTACCATATTCTGTACATCCAGCGCCTCCATGGCTCTGGTAAGGGTTACAAGACTTCTCTGGGAGAGGTTAGTGGTAAGCGATTCCTCCAGAACCCCCGCAACCTCCGGATTAGAGATACGCTGTGCGGAGTTCCCCAGACCGTCGAGCAGGCTCTTCAGAAAGCTCTGAGCCCTGGATACTTTTTCGGATTCGCTTTCTCCGGGATCCCCGTAACGCAGATAAATCGCAGCCTTACTCCCATCCATAATAAAACCGCCGGAGGGCAGCAGGATGTATTTTCCGTCTATCTCCGTGTCCACCGGATTGGGAATGAATGTTTCAACCCCGCCGACCAGGTCAACGACTCTGCCCAGGTTTTCAAGATTCATAATGAGATAAAAAGGGATTTCCAGCCCCGAAAGGCCGCCGACCATGTCCAGATAGCTCTGGGGGTCCGCAGAATCGAAGAGAGTCTCTATACTGCCTATTTTTTCATACCCGGGAAGCAATGCACCGGTATTCGCCGGAATATCGATGAGCGCGCCTTTTCCGGTGGATAACTGGTACAAAAAGACCTGGGATGTCAGGATCTCCTCCCCGTCGGTTATAATCAGCATCAGGGGAACCGGCTCTTCCTGGTCAAAGGCTCTTTCAAGCTTGTTTACCCTGACCTTTCCGTATAGAAAAACCCCGGTTGCGGATAGAATCAGTACCATTATAAAAAGCAGAATAATTCCGGGATCGAAGATCGATGTTTTCTTCATGATGCAACCCCCGGCTGTTTCGAATAGAGACCACGATCTCTGATATACGATTCAATTTCAGGCGGTACAAGAAAACGATACGGACGGCCGGAGGCAACCCGCTCCCGTATATCTGTAGAGGAGACGGGAAAATCCGGATTCCCCAGCCGCGTGTAGCGTATATCCTGACGGTCTGTTCTTTCCGGTCCCCTGCGGGCCAGAAGAAGATCGACCTTTGAAAGAAGCTCGCGGTAACGACGCCACTTATGGAAGCCCGCCAACAGGTCTTCCCCAATGACAAGCCCCACCCTGCCTGAAGGTTTGTAGTGTTCCGTAAGGTACTCTATGGTATCGATGGTGTAGGAAATTCCGCCTCTGCGTATTTCACAGTCGCAGGTTTCAAAACCGTAGGCCCCGGCAACCATGCGCACCATGGCAAGGCGTTCTTCGGGAGAATCTCCCGGCACAGGATCCTTGTGCGCCGCAATATACGCCGGAACAAGAACAACCGTGTCGTATCCGGCGGCGACGCATTCATCAGCGAGCTGCAGATGACCTAAATGAAGGGGGTTGAAACTGCCCCCGAGCATGGCTAATCTCATTTTTCCCGTATTACACGTATAAATTCTTGCTTCAGCGCATCAAGACCGAAACTGGTATAGCTGGAAACGGAGACAAGCCTCTCTGCACCCAGTCTGGTCCGGAAGGATTCAAACTTTTCCCCCGTCTCATCCAGGTCCGCCTTGCTGGCCACCACGATATGGGGCTTTTCCGTCAGATCCTCATTGTACTGCTTTAGTTCGTCCTGAAGCGTCCCGTAGGTTGTCGCAGGATCTTCATCCTCGATATCGATTATGAAAGCCAGCCCCTTTGTCCGGGATATGTGCTTGAGAAAACGAAAACCCAGGCCCGCTCCATGGGATGCACCCTCGATAATTCCTGGTATGTCCGCCAGGATACAATCGGTAAAGCCCAGATCCACCACGCCGAGGTTGGGTATTTTTGTTGTAAAGGGATAATCCGCAATCTTCGGATGGGCATTGGTCAGGGCGGCGAGAAGACTCGATTTTCCCGCGTTGGGAAATCCTACGAAACCGATGTCCGCAATGATGTTCATCTCGACCATCAGTTCCCGTTCCTGTCCGGGCTCCCCCTCCTGGGCATAACGCGGGGCCTGTCGAACGGAACTGCGATAATGCCAGTTCCCCTTCCCTCCATGGCCGCCTTCAATAAAGGTCCATTCACCGTCGAGGCCAAGGTCTTTAATAACTTTTCCGCTTTCTTTTTCCCGCAGGACCGTTCCCGGGGGGACAGGGATAATCACATCCTCACCATTGCGGCCGTGTTTTCTCCGTCCCTCACCGTTACGTCCGTTACCGGCCCGGTATACGCGGGTAGATTTTAAACGGGCAAGGGTTTTCAGGTTTTCCTTGACCTTGAAAACCACGCTGCCGCCGTTTCCGCCGTCGCCCCCGTCGGGTCCGCCCTTGGGGACATACTTCTCCCGCCGGAAAGACACGCTTCCGTTTCCACCCTTGCCGGACGAGACGACTATTTCAGTTTCATCTACAAAGCCAGTCACCGAAGGTGATCTTACGCCTCCGTCTGGATTACAATGTATTTACGGCCCAGGCGCTCAGTAAACTGAACGACTCCGCTCTCCTTTGCAAAGAGAGTATCGTCTTTTCCTCGACCTACATTGGAACCGGGATGGAATTTGGTTCCCCTCTGGCGAACCAGGATTTCTCCCGCTTTTACAGTCTGTCCACCGAAGCGCTTTACACCCAGACGTTTGGACTCGGAGTCGCGTCCGTTTTTGGAACTTCCACCGCCTTTTTTATGTGCCATATCAGTTTACTCCTTGCTATTTTCCCGCTGAACGTCATGATGAGTTTTGAGACATCCCTCTGACACCTCAAAACGACACAGACGCGGATTCTCACGGCTCGCAGCCTCGAGACCCCGGATCAGTGTGTCCAACACTCCCCGGGCCCTATCGAGGGGCGCCCCGTCTCCATACCGTACATAAAAACGGAGCACTCCGGGTCGCGGAGCGCTTCCGTCAATTTCAAGATCATCAAGATCCTTCAGAGCCTGGGACGAACTTCTGCACAGCAGACTTACCGCGGCGCAGATTGACGCGTCCTTTTCGGCACCCTTGCTGGCATGACCTTCCGCCTCAAGACTGAGCAGAAGCCCCGAATCGACCTTGAGCCGTACCCGGATCATACCATTACACCGGACACATTATGCGCCGACAATATCCTTGACTTTGATCACCGAATACTGCTGCCTGTGACCCTGCTTCCGCCGATAGCCTTTCCGCCGCTTGTATTTGATGATGGTAACCTTGTCACCCTTTGTGTGATCCTCGATTGTGGCGGTAACCTTTGCATTCTTGACATAGGGGGCACCCACATTGACGCCCGCCTCGTCGCTGGTCATCAGCACCGAGTCGAACTCAACATCCGAGCCGGCATCGCCTTCGAGCTTATCAACCTGAAGCACAGACCCTTTTTCGAGCTTGTACTGTTTTCCTTTAATCTCTACCAGTGCGTACATTACGACAACCTCAACTCAATCTACTAGAAAATTCGTAAGCGTCTATATACCATAGGGATACGGGTATCGTCAAGGGACACAGCCCTATTAGGGCAGATAAGTCCTTCCCATAAGGTACCTGTCCACCTCTCGTGCCGCTCCGCGTCCCTCATTTATAGCCCAGACAACCAGGGATTGTCCCCGACGCATATCGCCGGCGGAAAAAACTCCTTTTCTGGAGGTGGCAAAACGGCCGTATTCCGCGGCGACCGTGCCGGTTCCGGTCGTATCGATGCCGAAACTTTCCAGAATCGGTTTTTCGGCGCCGATAAAGCCCATGGCCAGAAGAACAAGATCGGCCCTGAAGATCTCCTCGGAGCCGGGAACTTCACTCATCTGATAGCGCCCGTTTTCATCCTTTTTCCACTGGACCCGAACGGTTTTTACAGCCTCTACCCTTTCATCCCCGATGAACTCTTTTGTAAGGATATTGTACTCCCTGGGGTCCTTTCCGAAGCGTTTGATGGCCTCCTCATGCCCGTAGTCGACCTTGAGGAGCTTCGGATACATAGGCCAGGGAAACTCGTCAGTCCTCTCCGTGGGCGGCTGGGGCAGCAGCTCAAAGTTAACCAGCCCCGCACAGCCGTGACGCAGGCTTGTCCCGATACAGTCGCATCCGGTATCTCCGCCTCCGATCACTATAACATGTTTTCCCTCTGCGGATACAGGGGCCTTTTCGCAGTTTCCGGTATCCAGTAAAGTTCTGGTATTCCCGGTAAGAAAATCCATGGCGTAATGAATGCCCTCCAGCTCCCTTCCGGGCACCGGAAGATCCCTGGGGACGGTGGAGCCGCAGGTGAGTACAACAGCATCAAATTCCGCCTCCAGCGCTTCCGCCTGAATATCGACCCCTACCTCGATACCGGTGCGAAACTCCACACCTTCCTCTTCCATGATACCGATTCTGCGAAGAACAACATTTTTATCCAGTTTCATATTGGGGATACCGTACATCAGAAGCCCCCCGGGACGGTCTGCCCGTTCGAAAACCACAACCCTGTGGCCGGCCTGATTCAACTGGTCCGCCGCTGCAAGACCCGCAGGGCCCGATCCTACCACCGCGACCTTCTTTCCCGTACGGAGGGCAGGAGGATTGGCACTGACGTAACCTTCGGCAAAAGCCTTTTCTATGATAAAGTATTCGTTGTTCTTTATGGTGACCGCCGGTTCGTTGATGCCCAGCACACAGGCTGTTTCGCAGGGGGCGGGACATACCCGACCGGTGAATTCCGGAAAGTTATTGGTCTTCATAAGACGCTTGAAGGCGTCTTTATCCCGTCCCCGGTAAACCAGGTCGTTCCACTCGGGGATAAGGTTGTCCACGGGACATCCGAAGGAGGAGTGACAGAAGGGTACGCCGCAGTCCATGCAGCGGGCTCCCTGCTCCCGTCGCTCCCCGTCGCTTAAGGGAACAAGAAATTCGTTATAATCGCCGAGGCGTCTGTCTGCGTCGGCATACGGTACAATCCGTCGTTGATACTCCATGAATCCTGTGGGCTTACCCATGTACAGCCTCCATTTGTTCGGCTTTCTGTTCTTCCAGTACCCGCTTATAGTCCCGGGGCATGACTTTTCTGAAATTCTTCAGGCAACTTTCCCATTCCTCCAGAACCCTGATGGCGAGGTCGGATCCGGTATATTCACAGTGCTGTTCCAGCATTCCCCGCAGATATTCGGTATCGTCCTTATCGAGGTCGTCCAGATCCACAAGCTCCCGGTTTATCCGTTCATCCAGCTCCATACGGGGGTCATAGACGTAGGCTATTCCTCCGCTCATGCCGGCGGCGAAGTTCCTCCCCACCGATCCCAGGATGACGGCACGACCGCCGGTCATATACTCGCAGCCGTGATCTCCCACACCTTCGATTACCACCTGGGCTCCGGAATTCCGCACGCAGAAACGCTCGGCGGCCCGTCCTCGAATAAAGGCGCTACCGCCGGTTGCCCCGTAAAAGGCGACATTACCGATGATTATGTTCTCCTCTGCCGAAAATAGACTCTCTTCAGGGGGATGAATAACCAGGGTTCCTCCGGACAGTCCTTTTCCGACGTAGTCGTTGGCATCGCCCTCGAGGCTGAAGTTAACCCCCTTCGCAAGCCAGGCGCCAAAACTCTGCCCCGCGCTGCCTTTGAAGTTAACCGCAAGGCGGGTCTTCGGAAGTCCGTCGTTACCGTAGCGTGAGGCGATGGCATTGCTGAGGATTGTTCCCACGGTGCGGTCCGTATTGGTTATGGGATAACTCAGAACCAGGGAACTCCTGCCGTCCAGGACATCCTCTGAATCTTCCAGAATACGCCGGTCAAGGACGAACTCCAGGCCGTGGTCCTGCTTCCGGGTACAGTATACGTCTGCCTCCGGATAGGGCTTGCGGGCGGACATCAGCAGGGGCGCCAGATTCAGCCCCTGGTCCTTCCAGTTCAGTACCTCCGGATCGGCCTCCAGCATATCCGTATGCCCGATCATATCGTCCAGCCGGGTAAAACCCAGGGAGGCCATGACCTCTCTCACCTTTTCCGCGAGATAGGTGAAATAGGTTACCACGTCTTCCGGACTTCCGCGGAACTTTACCCGGAGTCTGGGGTCCTGGGTGGCGATACCCACGGGACAGGTGTTCTTGTGACATTTGCGCATCATGATGCATCCCATGGTCACCAGGGCGGCGGTGGCGACGCCGAATTCCTCGGCCCCCAGCAGGGCTGCGATGACGACATCCCGGCCGGTCTTGAGCTGTCCGTCGGTCTGGAGCACCACCCGGCTCCTCAGGTCGTTCATAACAAGGGTCTGATGGGTCTCAGCGAGCCCGAGCTCCCAGGGAAGCCCCGCGTTTTTGATGCCCGTCAAGGGGGAAGCACCGGTTCCGCCGTCGTGGCCGGAAATGAGGATATGGTCCGCGTGTCCCTTGGCGACCCCCGCGGCGATGGTACCTACGCCCACCTCCGAGACGAGTTTGACGCTTATCCGGGCCTTTTCGTTGGCGTTTTTCAGATCATAGATAAGCTGGGCCAGGTCCTCGATGGAATAGATATCGTGGTGAGGCGGCGGACTGATAAGTCCCACCCCCGGGGTTGAGTACCGGGTTTTTGCGATAAAGTCGAAGACCTTGTGACCCGGAAGCTCTCCCCCTTCGCCGGGCTTTGCCCCCTGGGCCATCTTTATCTGGATTTCGTCGGAGTTTGCCAGATATTCGATGGTCACCCCGAAGCGTCCCGAGGCGACCTGCTTGATGGCAGACCTCTTTGAATCACCGTTGGGCAGGGGTTTGAAACGCTCCGGATCCTCTCCTCCTTCGCCGGTGTTCGACTTTCCGCCGATGCGGTTCATGGCGATGGCCAGGGTTTCGTGGGCTTCCCGGGAAATCGAGCCGTAACTCATGGCCCCGGTTACAAAGCGCTTCATGATGTTTTCTGCGGGTTCAACCTTTTCAAGGGGTACCGACTCAGCCTTTTTGAAGCGCAGCATACCCCTCAGGGTAGACTGCTGAGTTGAACGGGCATCCAGACGTTCGCAGAACTTGTCAAAAAGGTCCCGCCGTCTGTAACGGGTGGCTATCTGCAGGTTTGCAATGGATTCGGGGTCCCACATGTGCTTTTCCCCATCCGTCCTGAAGGCATAATCCCCGTTATTGAGAAAATCCTCCCATACCGGTGCGTTTCCTGAGGGGTAGGCGGTATCGTGACGCATCATAGTCTCCCGGGCAAGAACATCGAAGCCTGCGCCTTCGATGCGCGACGCAGTTCCGGCAAAACAGCGTTCCACTACCGGCGAAGCGAGGCCCACGGCCTCGAAGATCTGGGCCCCCTTGTAGCTCTTCAGGGTTGAGATTCCCATCTTGCCGAAAACCTTCCTCATTCCCTTGGCCAGGGCTTCCCGGTAGTTTTCCACCAGCTCCTCCTCGGAGAAGCTGCCGTCCAGGTAGCCTTCGCTGTTCAGGTACGAGAGACTTTCCAGGGCAAGGTAGGGGTTTACCGCGTCAGCCCCGTAGCCCGTGAGAAGACAAAAATGGTGAACCTCCCGGGGTTCCCCGGTCTCCAGGACCATACCGATCTGGGCCCTTTTTGCCTGCCGCACCAGATGATGGTGCACCGCTCCCTGGGCAAGCAGCATACTGACGGGAACCCTGTCCCCGGAGGCTGCACGGTCGGAAAGAATGATCAGGGCGTAGCCTTCCCGGATGGCCTTTTCCGCTTCAGCGGTTATCCTGTCCAGCGTGGAGACTAGTCCGGCCTCCCCCTCTTCCCGGGGATAGGTTACGTCGATGCACAGACTCCGCCAGCCGCGATGGTCCATATTCTTGAGGGCCAGGAGCTCCCGATTGCTCAAAACCGGCATGGGTACATGCAGACGATGGGCGTGGGACTCTTCCACGGACAGCAGGTTTCCCTCGGGACCGATAAAGGAGTCCAGGGACATGATTATCTCTTCCCGGATTGAATCGATGGGAGGATTGGTGACCTGGGCAAAGAGCTGCTTGAAATAATCGTAGATCAGTCTGGAACGGGATGAGAGTACCGCCAAAGGGGAATCATTCCCCATGGACCCCAGGGGCTCCTTATGGTCCTCCGCCATGGGCTTGAGGATCACCTGAAGATGCTCAATGGTGTAACCGAAGAGCTTGAGCCGCCGGGTAATATCCGCCGCATCGAGGCCGGGTTGCTTTTGGGGTGCGGGCAGCTCTGAAAGGGAGATCTTCTGCCTGTCCAGCCACTCCCGGTACGGGCGCTTACCGCTTATTCTCGATTTCACCTCTTCGTCGTCGACGATACGGCCTGCTTCAAAATCGACGAGAAACATCCTTCCCGGCTCCAGGCGTCCCTTCAGGACAACCGTCTCCGGAGGTACGGGAAGAACACCCACCTCGCTGGCCATGATGACCAGGTCGTCCTGGGTAACGTAGTAGCGGGAAGGCCGCAGACCATTGCGGTCAAGAACCGCACCGATTACCCTTCCGTCGGTAAAGGATATGGAAGCGGGACCGTCCCAGGGTTCCATGATACAGGAGTTGTACTCGTAAAATGCCTTTTTCTGGTCTCCCATCTGACCGTGATTCTCCCAGGCCTCGGGAATCATCATCATGACCGACTCTTCCAGGGCGCGGCCGTCCAGGTAGAGCAGCTCCAGTACGTTGTCAAAGGTCCCGGAGTCCGAGAGGTCCGGTTCGATAACGGGAAAACTTTCCTGAAGGACAGGACCGAAGCTGTCGCTTTGCAGGGTTCCTTCCCGGGACCGCATTTTGTTTATGTTTCCCCTCAGGGTGTTGATCTCTCCGTTATGGCTCATATAACGCAGGGGTTGTGCCCGGTCCCAGCTGGGGAAGGTATTGGTGGAGAAACGGGAATGGACCATGGCCAGGTGGCTCCTGTAGTCCGGGTCACGCAGATCCGGAAAATACCGGGGCAGCTGTTCAGGGGTAAGCATTCCCTTGTAAACAAGGATCTTTGTGGAAAGACTGCAGACGTAGAGGTAATGATCGGGATCGTACTCTCCACCCCGCATGGAGTTGATCAGTTTTTTACGCAGGATATAGAGATCCCTGTCAAAGGATTCCTGATCGGAGTCCTCCCTGCGGGCGATAAAGACCTGCTCCATCCAGGGTTCACAGGCCAGGGCGCTGGGCCCTATCATGCTGTTGTCCCTGGGGACCGTTCTCCAGCCCAGGAGGGTATGTCCCAACTCTTCGCAGAGATCAGCGGTCTTTTGCCGAATCACTTTGCGGGAATCTTCCCTTTCCGGTAGAAATACAAGTCCCACGGCATAAGAACCGCGTTCAGGGAGCCTGGTACCGAGATCTTCTTCGGCTACCCGTTCCAGGAACTTCCAGGGAACCGCTGTCAAAATGCCGGCACCATCGCCGGTATTTACTTCGCTGCCCACCGCGCCGCGATGGGTCATATTGATGAGGATCTCCTCCGCATTACTGATAATCGAATGGCTGGCCTGTCCTTTCATGTGGGCCACGAATCCGACACCGCAGTTTTCATGTTCAAACTCGGGACGATACAGGCCGATTGGCCCGGGTCTCTTTTTCAGGTGCATAGAACCTCCAGGAGAGTATGGCTAAGTTAAATATGCAAGATTCATGCCACACATGGTCCTGAAGACACACAGAGAAAAAAGAGATTAATAATTGACTGAGGATTACCGTATATCTTGTTGCACTACAGATACTTACACTACCCCTCCCCAGTCCCTGCAAAACACGAAAATATTGAAAGCGGGGAATCCGGGAGGGAGAAACATGCAAGTCCTACTTTTTCGTAGTGCTCACGGCGGCAGAGACTACGAAAAAGTAGGAAGGTCATTACATTTTTTCCACGAAGGGAATGTTCAACAGGTACATACCGTTTTTCAGCACACAGAGTACAGCGGAAGCCAGGGCAAGACGGCTCACGGCGGTCTCCTTTTCGCTGCCGGTCAGAATGGGAGTCTCATGGTAATACCGGGAAAAGGTCCTGGCAAGTTCGTACAGGTAAGAGGCCAGAAGGGATGGATTATACTGGTCCGCCGCTGCTGCGATTACTGAAGAGAAATCGGAACAGAGCTTGATGAGTTCCCGTTCTTCCGGGGTATTAAGCAGCTCGGGCTTCGCCTCAATTCCTGTAAACTCATCCCGGCGCTCCTGAAATTTCCTCCTCATTGAAGAGATGCGGGCTCCCATGTACTGCAGGTAGGGACCGGTATTTCCGTTGAAAGAGAGAGACTCCTTCGGGTTGAATATCATGTCCTTGTTGGGAGAGACCTGCAGAAGATAGTAGTGCAGTGCAGCCAGTGCGACCTTGCGGGCGGTCTCATCCACCGATTCTACCTCGTCCTCCCGTTCTTTCTCCCGGATTTCCGCCTCCGCCATGGAGGTCAGTTCCCGGATCAGATCGTCCGCATCTACCACAGTGCCTTCCCGGGACTTCATCTTTCCTTCCGGCAGATTAACCATACCGTAGGAGAGATGATACAGGTTTTCAGCCCATTCGAAACCGAGTTTAGTCAGCACATGGAAAAGCACCCGGAAGTGGTACTGCTGCTCGCTTCCCACAACGTAAACCAGACGGGTAAAATGCCAGTCCTTCTGGCGCTGGATGGCGGTTCCGATATCCTGCGTCAGGTAGAGGGAGGTTCCATCGCTGCGGAGGAGCACCTTTTTGTCCAGTCCGATCTCTTCAAGATCGACCCAGATGGATCCGTCCTCTTCCTTATAAAAGACTCCCCTCTCCAGTCCTTTCAGGATCTCGTCCTTGCCCAGACTGTAGGTCTGACTTTCGTAGTAGATCTGGTCGAAACTGATTCCCGTAGCCTCATAGGTCTCTTCTATTCCCTCGATAGCCCAGCGGTTCATCAGTCTCCAGAGGCTGTTTACCTCGGGATCGTTCTTCTCCCAGGCCACCAGCATTGACCGGGCATCTTCCTCCGCCCGGGGATTCTCTTTGGCCCACTGATTGAATTTAACGTAGTAGTCTCCCACGAAGTGATCGCTTTTTTTACCCGTCGATTCAGGAGTTGATCCGTCGCCGAACTCCCGGTAGGCGAGCATGGATTTACATATATGTATGCCCCGGTCATTGATAAGGTTTACCTTGCGCACATCCGCTCCGGCGGCCCGAAGAATCCGTGAGATACTCTCCCCCAGGGCATCGTTTCTCAGATGGCCCAGATGGAGGGGTTTGTTGGTATTGGGACAGGAGAATTCCACCATAACGGGCACTCCCTTCAAATGTCCGCTGGAGCCGTATGCCTCCGGCAGATCCCGGGTGGCAGCAAGAAGCTCCGCTGCGATGTTTCCCACACCGATAACGACATTGACATAGGGTCCGGCGGTTCTGACTTCTCCGGAAAGATCGTCACGATTTCGAAGCCCCTGGGCAAGTTCTTCCGCCAGGGCCTGGGGAGAAGTCCGGAATACCTTTGCGAAAGGGAACAAAGGAAAGGCAATGTCCCCCATTTCACTCTTCGGCGGCACTCCCGGAACAAGGTCCTTTTCTTTCAGCGCCGCGGGGTCATCTCCCCGGCGGTCGGCAAGGGCACAGAGCTCCTCAAAGAC
The DNA here is from genome assembly GCF_002087085.1 of Marispirochaeta aestuarii. NCBI lineage: Bacteria > Pseudomonadati > Spirochaetota > Spirochaetia > Spirochaetales > Spirochaetaceae > Marispirochaeta > Marispirochaeta aestuarii. The sequence continues at coordinate 39,169 of NZ_MWQY01000003.1, forward strand.
CGCCTTTTTCCAGTTTTCCCGTACTGCCTCAATTCCTGTCATGAAAACCTCTTGAATCGGTGTGGAATGCTTAGAAATCTATTGAAAATAACCAATCAGTGCAAGCATGGAGCTGAACTTTTGCGGACCCTGCCGACGGAAGGAACCGAACTCCGGGTTGCAGCAGGTGCAGGGATTGTAATAATACACAGACGTGACTTCAAGCTTTTCAGCAATACCAAGGTTCGCCTGCAGAAGAGAAAGAAAATAATGCCCTTCTTCTTCCCTGACAGCTCTGCCGCCGAAGGACGCCCGGAACAGATTATACCGTTCCCGGTCGACCTGGTAACAGCAATCAGCTATGGAGGGACCCAGAAAAACTGTGATCTCCTCTTTTCGTTCCCGGGGAGAATAACGAAGAAGGGCTTCCGCGAGGATTCCAGTCCCTTTCCAGCCGGAATGAAGCAGTATAATCTCTCCGATTTTTCTGTGCCATATATATACGGGCATGCAGTCAGCGACGGTCGCCGAAAGGAATCCCGGCCCCCGGGGCATGCGAAGACCGTCCCCGGTCTGAACAGGGGGATTCCGCAGTGTCTTATCAGATACAGGATTCACGAGCTTTGTATGCTGCTGCAGCTGGGCGTGGACGGGCACCTCTATTCCAAGATTATCGTACAGGCGCTGCCGGTGTTCCGGCCCCCGGGAATCTTTCCAGCTCATGGAACCGGCTTCCACGGTGCTGAGGGCAAGAAAGGGAGCGTCATCACCATCCGAGAGCAGTCGGAACTCAATGTGGTCCCGGTTTCTGAGGACCGAGGATTCAGGAAGACCGGGCATAATTTTCTTCCAGGCTTATCATGTCCGCAAGAATCCTGCGTCCTTCGGAGACAATATGTGACACGGATCCAAGCTCCTTTAAAAAGGCTTCGTTATTACGTCCGCCGATGTACCCGAGGTTCGAAAGGGTATCGAAGCGTCCGCCTTTTTCCCCGTGGAGGATTCCCTCCAGTACGGAAGACAAAAGAGATATGTGTTCGAGACCGGTATTCAGAATGCGCCTGGCCCGCTTGTCCGCATCGACGGCCACTTTGGCGGCTTTTTTCTGCCGCAGGGTTTTGGACGGTACATCGGAAGCTATGGAGACAAGCAGCCTGCCACCCTCCCCGGCGGGTGCAAGATAATCACTGGGTTCGGATATGTTTTCCGCCAGCAGATGGAGACCATTGTAGGCTTCCGAATAGTCCTCGCTGTTCTGGGCCTTGTAGAACTCCCCGTCAATCAGCAGCTGTTTGAGCACAATGTTGATCTTTAACGAAAACAGGTGATCCAGGAATTGGGCCAGAAAGGCGATCGAACCTTCATGAACAAAGTCCACGGGCACGGGGAGAACGCCCTCCTGATAATACGCCAGGGGCGTAAGTTTCTGTCTGCCGACCAGCAGTTTCGCCTGATCCATGGTGCTCTCATATTCCCGGGAGAGCAGATAACGCCGGGCTTCCCCTTTCAGTTTCTGCTTCCAGAAGGAACGAAAAAGTCCGATCCATTCCTCACCGGCGGATACGGGTTTCAGAAAAACATTGGCCTTTCCCGAGGCAAGACGAAGGATATCGTAGAGGGGAATGGATCGATAGAAATTCCGTATTCCCCTTAAGCCCTCGCTTGCCTGGGCTATCTCTTTTTTCAGGTCTTCCAGGACGGAACCGTGGTCGGCCTCCTCCTGGTCGGGCCGGGTCACGATAAAGAGAGATTCGATAAGGCCCGGCGAAGCGGAACAGTTCATGCTGTGGAAAATCCGCATCAACTGACTCAGGGGTTCCCGAATTTCAGCCGCCGGGCACCCTTCATCCTGCCCGGCAGCTGCATATTTATTCTTGATCTTTTCATAGGGAAAATAGACAAGTTCACTCAGAATCTGCAGACACCTCGAGTCCTGACTGAGCTTTGACTTTTCCTCGGGGGTCAATTCAAACAGAATATCTTCGAACTGATTATAGAGCAGCTTTGCCAGCTCCTTTTCGTCATCATTGTCCAATTCGGCGGCGAACTTTTCCGGGACGCAGGTATCCCGTATACGCTGATCGACATGGGGAAGATCCTGATTGATAATGAGGGCAAAGAGTTCTTCTTTTTTCTGAACGCTAAGACGCGAAAGAGGCAGCATGAAGACCTGCACCGCTTTTCGCAGCTTTTTTACTTCTTCCAGAAAAGCACCGCTCAGGGTACTTCGGGAATAATCGTAAAGCCCGGGAAAAGCGGAATCCACCTCATGGTAAATCCGGCGCATTACCGTATCTTCAATTACCTCAATCCTGGTAAGGGGAGTAAAAAGAGTCCTGAAAAAAACGATGAGCTTCTGGAAAAAGGTGAAGGAGCTGTATTCGCTCTCGAGATTAACCGTCTGGGGTTCATCTTCCAGGGCATGAACCGGTTCCGCTTCACTTTCGAGCATCTTCGTAAGGCGCACCAGCATGGCCTGGCGTTCTTCCCGGGATAATTCACGAACAAGACGATCGAAGCCGGATGTACCCTGCTCTGCACGCATGAGCTTATTCTAGGTTATCTGGCTGGACTGGTCAAGTTCCGCATTTTTTGCCTTTTTTAAAACTTTTTCCTTGACAACCCCTGAACATTAGGGTATCTCATTAACAATGCTTTTTAATATTCTAAGCCTTATTATTATTCTCCCCATTATTCTGATTATCAGCCCTCAATCGCGGGGAGAATATGCCTAGGGCTTTTCAATAGCCGATAACAGGCCGTTCTTCCTGCGGGAAGAACGGCCTTTTTTTTTCAGGGACCCAGAGCGACGGGTTTTCCCATCCGAGAGAAAGGAGCAGTGCTTGAAAGGTACGGAAGTCATTGTAGAAGCATTAAAAAAGGAGCGGGTCGAAATTGTCTTCGGGTATCCCGGAGGGGCGGTGATCCCGCTCTTTGATCAGTTGTACGGGGAGAAGTCTATCCGGCTGGTCCTGACCCGTCACGAGCAGGCTGCAGTCCATGCCGCTGATGGTTATGCGCGATCCACCGGCAGGCCCGGCGTCTGTATTGTAACCAGCGGCCCGGGAGCAACAAACACGGTAACCGGTCTGGCAACGGCTAATTTTGACAGTGTTCCTCTTGTCTGTATTTCCGGACAGGTTCCGCGACAGATGATCGGGAACGACGCCTTTCAGGAAGCTGACACTGTAGGCATCACCCGGCCGGTAACCAAGCATAATTATCTTGTGACGGATGTGGACAAGCTGGGAAGAATTGTGCGGGAAGGCTTCTTTATTGCCTCTTCCGGCCGTCCCGGTCCGGTTGTAATCGATGTCCCCAAGGACATCATGACCTCGGACACCCGTAAAGCAATTCCGGAAACCGTTCATATCCGGGGTTACAACCCGGTAACCAGCGGACATGCTGTGCAGATCAAGCGTGCCGCAACGGCAATCAATAAAGCCCGTCGGCCCCTGATTTTTGCCGGCGGTGGCCTGCACATTGCCAATGCCGCTGAGGAACTGAAGGAGCTCCTGGAAAAAATCAGCGTTCCAATGGTTACCAGCCTTATGGGCATAGGGGCCGTTCCGGCGGACCATCCCCTGAACCTGGGAATGATAGGGATGCACGGCAGCTATGCTGCGAACATGGCTGTCCAGAAGGCGGACCTTCTTCTTGGCATAGGCGTACGTTTCGATGACCGGGCCACCGGAGATCTCTCCCGTTTTGCGCCTGAAGCACAGATTATCCATATCGACATCGACCCTGCGGCAATAGCCCGGAACGTTCCGGTATCGATACCCATAGTCGGAGATGCGAAACAAACCCTCACCGATCTTATGCCTCTGGTGGAACGCAGGGCCCCGGAGGAGTGGCTTGCTGAAGTCCGGAACTGGTCGAAGTACTACAAAAGCCTGGACGAGGTCAGTACAGACAACTCCGATGACCTGACAGCCAGACGAACCATTCAGCTTCTGGGAAAAACATTTCCCGATGCGATTGTCTCCACCGAGGTCGGCCAGAACCAGATGTGGGCCGCCCAGTTTTTTCCTTTTACCAGGAGCAGAAGCTGGCTTACCTCCGGGGGCCTGGGTACAATGGGATACGGATTTCCCGCCGCCATCGGCGCACAGGCAGGCAACCCCGACCAGAAGGTCCTTGTGATTGCGGGGGACGGATCTATACAGATGAACATCCAGGAACTCGCCACTGCGGTTCTGGACGGATTTCCCGTCATTATCGCGATCCTGAACAACGGCTACCTGGGAATGGTACGCCAGTGGCAGGAGCTTTTTTATAACCGGCGTTACGCAAAAACCTGCCTCGAAGCCGGTATCGACTGTCCTCCGGACTGTTCGGATCCGCGGGTTCCAGGGGCAGGCTGCCCGCCCTATGTACCGGATTTCGTCGCTCTGGCTGAAGCCTACGGAGCGGTGGGATTACGGGCGGCCACTGTCAGTGAAGCAGTGAAGGCAGTAGAGACTGCTGCGGCAGAGAAAGACCGGCCGGTAATCATCGATTTCATCATCCCCAGGGAGGAGAACGTCTGGCCCATGGTAGCCCCCGGTGCGGCACTCCACGAGATGCTGGGAAAAGGAGGCCCCCTGTGAAGCATACTATATCTCTTCTGGTGGAAAACCACGAAGGAGTCCTTTCAAGAATAGCCGGACTGTTTTCCGGACGGGGCTACAACCTGGAAAGCTTTACCGCGGGACCCTCGGTGGATCCCAGCATGACCCGCATAACCCTTGTCTGCGGCGGGGACGACCAGATAATCGATCAGATAAAGAAGCAGCTGAACAGGCTCATCGATATCATAAAGGTCGTGGATTTGACCGAAAGTCCAACCGTAGACAGGGAACTCGCCCTGGTCCGGGTAAAAGCAAAAAGCGGTGCCAGGGGAGAGATTTTTCAGATCGCGGATATCTTCCGCGCCAAGGTCATGGATGTAGCCAGCGAATCCATCATGCTGGAACTGACAGGTTCGTCGGATAAGATTGACGACTTTATCGCTCTTTTGGGAGACTTTTCCATCCTCGAGTTTGCCCGGAGCGGAATCGTATCCATGTCCAGAGGTAAAAAGGAACAACGCGGCCCCTCAGCCGCTAAACAATAGCTGACTTTTTTCAGGAGATTCAGGATGAACAAAATTACAGTGTATGATACGACCCTTCGTGACGGTATGCAGGGAATAGAGGTAAGCTTTACCCTGCAGGACAAACTGGCGATATCCCACGCCCTGGATGATATCGGGGTCGACTATATCGAAGGAGGTTTTCCCCTTTCCAACGAGAAGGAGGAGGCCTTTTTCAACCAGGTGAAAAAGGAGAAATTCAGTCACGCGAAAATTGTCGCCTTCGGCTCCACCCGCCACGCCGGAAAAAAGGCTGCCGAGGATGCCCATATCCAGGCCCTGCTCAACGCAGAAACCGAGACTGTTGTGGTGGTGGGTAAAACCTGGAAGGCTCACGTGGAAAAGGTCCTCCGTACCGATACTGAAGAAAACCTGGAAATGATCCGGGACTCCATATTCTACCTTAAATCCAGGGGCAGGGAGGTATTCTTTGACCTGGAGCATTTCTTTGACGGATACCGGGATGATCCCGACTACGCCCTTCGGGTTCTGCAGGCCGGTTCCGATGCAGGAGCGGATTGCCTTGTCATGTGCGACACAAACGGCGGAGTGCTGCCCCATGAAGTGGAACAATTTATCCGGGAAATTCCGCGGGATAAGCTTGCACCCCTGGGAGTACATTTTCATGATGACTCCGGTGTCGCGACGGCAAACAGCCTGACAGGAATCCGCTCCGGGGCAATCCACATCCAGGGAACCATTAACGGATGGGGAGAGCGCTGCGGAAACGCAAACCTCTGCGTTGTCGTGCCGAACCTGGCCCTTAAATGCGGGTACGAAGTGAACATGAGCCGTAATCTGGAGCACCTGACCTCCCTATCCCGTTTTGTGGCTGAAAAAGCCAACATTATCCCGGAAAAACGTCAGCCCTATGTGGGGATTGCGGCCTTCAGCCATAAGGCAGGCCAGCATGCGGATGTCATAGCCAAGGCGCCGGAGCTCATGGAGCACATTGACGGGGCAAAGGTTGGAAACGAACGGAGAATACTCCTGTCGGAACTGGCGGGAAAATCATCGGTCCTTCCCAAGCTGAAGAAATACGGAAAGTTCGACCGGAACTCCAAGGAGGTCCTCTCCATAACAAAACTGCTGAAAGAGAAGGAAAACCAGGGCTACGAGTACGAAGCCGCGGAAGCATCCTTCGACCTGCTTGTCCGCAAACATCTGGACCGCTATCGGCCGATGCTGGAACTGGACAACTACCACCTGGAGAGCTACAAAACCGGGGATACCCCCTCAAAGACGGTGGGCAGAATTTTCATGCGAATTGACAGGCGCCAGGTTATGGGTGCCGGAGTCGGTATTGGACCGGTGGAAACCCTGGACGCCGCCCTGAGGGACGCCCTGCTCCCCTTCTACCCCTTCATCGAAAAGATCAGCCTTATAGACTACAAGGTGCGTGTATTGAATCCCCAGGAAGCTGCGGCTTCAAAGGTCCGGGTATTTATAACCTCCACCGACCACAAGGAGAACAGCTGGGATACCGTGGGGGTTTCCGAGAATATAGTGGAGGCCTCCTGGGACGCCATCGTTGAGAGTTTCGAGTATTATTATAATACGTATATGGATAAACATAAGACCTAGGGGAACTTCTGCAGCCGCCGGATTTCTCAAAAAACAAGAAAAGGAGCCTGGCCGCAAGGACGGCTCCTTTTCTTATGTTCTCAACAGTATTACTGCCCGGTAAACCCCTCCGTCTCCAGAGGCCGGACCATAACCTCGCCGCCCGAAAGGTACTTTATCCCTTCAATTGCCGCCAGGGCAGCTGATGTGGTGGTCGTGTAGGGTACCTTGTGCCGGACCGCCTGGATGCGGATGTCATGGTCCCCGTATTGGGAGTTCCTGCCCAGAGGTGTATTGATAATCAGGGAGAAACGCCCTGATTTTATGTGGTCGATAACATTGGGGTGTCCTTCGTGAATCTTCAGGACCACCTCGGCGAAGATCCCCCGGCCGAACAGGTAATCCGCCGTTCCCCGGGTGGCGGCAATCTCGAAACCGCATGCTTTGAGTTCCCGCACAATGGGAAGTATGGTCTCCCGGTCGTTCTGGTGGACTGAAACCAGGGCTCTGCCGGTGGTGGGAAGCACACTGCCCACGGCGGCCTGGGCTTTCGCGAAAGCCTCGCCGAAGCTGGCGCCGGTACCGATAACCTCTCCGGTGGACCGCATCTCCGGTCCCAGCAGGGGATCCACCAGGGCAAAGCGGTCAAAGCTGAAAACAGCCTCTTTTACAGCCCATCCGGTGATGCAGTGTCCTTCGCCCATGCCGTTTTTGCAGAGACCCTGCTGTTCAAGATCGATCCCCTGCCACAGCAGCACCCCGGCCTTGACCAGGTTGACCCCGGAAGCCTTCGACAGAAAGGGAACCGTCCGGGATGCCCGGGGATTTACCTCCAGTACATAGAGCCGATCACCTTTTACTGCGAACTGAATGTTCAGAAAACCCTTTACCTGAATCTCCCTGGCAATCTTCGCCGTCGCCTCTTTCATTTCCGAAAGGATTTCGGGGCTCGATTTATAGGGGGGAAAAACGCAGGCTGAATCGCCGGAGTGAACCCCCGCGGCCTCGATATGCTGCATGATCCCTGAGATATAGACGTTTTTGCCGTCCGACAGGGCATCCAGATCATATTCAAAGGCGTCCTCCAGGAACTGATCCACCAGGACCGGCCGTTCCTTCGACATGGGCAGTTCCTGCTTCAGGAACTCCTCCAGTTCATCCTCGCTGTAGGCAATAAACATGCTTCTGCCCCCCAGCACGAAGGAGGGACGAAGCAGCACCGGGAAACCGATCTCCCTGGAAAAGCGTTTTACCTCCGCCGCATCCGCGGCCATCCGGTTCTCCGGCTGCCTGAGTTTGAGTTTTTTCAGCAGAGCAGTAAAGAGTCCCCGGTCTTCGGCATCGAAGATACTTTTTACGCTGGTTCCGACGATGTTGGCTCCCGCCGCCTCGAGCTCTTCAGCAAGATTCAGGGGAGTCTGTCCGCCAAGCTGTACCAGCACATCCCTGACCCCTTCTTTTTTCATGATGGATTTAACATGCTCGGCGTTCAGAGGTTCGATATACAACCGGTCGGAGATATTGAAATCCGTGGACACCGTCTCGGGATTGGAGTTTACGATAATCGATTTTACTCCCTCTTCGCGATAGGCCAGGGAAGCCAGGGTACAGCAGGTATCGAACTCGAGACCCTGACCTATACGGTTCGGTCCGGAGGCAAGTATTATTACCCCCTGCCCTGTCACCGCTTCGCCCTCGTCTATTTCTCCATAGGTGGAGTAAAAATAGGGGGTCTCGGCGGTGAACTCTCCGGCACAGGTATCTACAAAATGATACCCCGCCTCAATCCCCTCGGATTCCCGTTTTTTCGCCACCTCCGTCTCTGTCTGTCCGCTTATGGTGGCGATACGTTTATCCGAGAGACCCATGCGTTTGGCCCTGAGAAGCAGGTCGCCGCCAAGGTGGCCCGCCGCCAGCTCATCCTCCAGTTCCACCTGCTTCAGCATATAGTGCAGAAACCAGGGATCGAACATGGTTCTCTCCTGAAGCCGTTTGAGAGCCCGTTTTCCTTCCCGCTTGAGTACCGTGAAAGCCGCGAAGATCCTCCGGGGGTGCAGGGTATCCAGCATGGCATCGAGTCCGTCGTAACCGATGGAAAGTTCCTGAAGACCTTCGACCCCCAGCTCCGCGGAACGCAGGGCCTTGTTCAGGGCCTCAGGAAAGGTCCGTCCCAGGGCGAGGGATTCGCCCACGGATTTCATCTGGGTCCCCAGCTGTTTGTAACCCAGGGGAAACTTTTCCAGCTCGAAACGGGGAACCTTTACAGCCACGTAGTCCAGGGCCGGTTCGAAGCAGGAGACGGTTTTTCCGGTTATCTCGTTGGTTATCTCGTCCAGGGTATAACCGACGGCAAGCTTCGCACTGCAGCGGGCAATGGGAAATCCCGTCGCCTTGCTTGCCAGGGCGGAAGAGCGGGATACCCGGGGATTCATCTCTATGATCACCAGCCTCCCGGTATCGGGCTTGACGGCGAACTGAACGTTCGATCCGCCGCAATCCACCCCGACGGCCCGCAGGGTCTCGATGGAGGCGGTTCGCATAATCTGGTATTCCCTGTCGGAGAGGGTCTGAATAGGCGCTACGGTTATGCTGTCCCCGGTGTGGATACCCATGGGATCAAGATTCTCGATGGAACAGACAATCACTGCGTTATCCATCCGGTCCCGCATGACCTCCATCTCGAACTCCTTCCAGCCCAGAAGGGACTCCTCCACCAGGGCCTCGTGAACAGGGCTCTCTTCAAGGGCCCTGGAGACAAGGTCGTCAAGTTCCTCCATCTCGTAGGCGATGCTGCCCCCCATTCCTCCCAGGGTGTAACTGGGTCGTATGATCATGGGGAGTCCCACCTCCTCGGCAAGCGCCCGGGCTCCGGCCAGGTCTCTGGTCATTACCGAACGGGGGGTATCCAGTCCGATCTTTGTCGCCAGGTCCTTGAAGCGTCCCCGATCCTCCGCCAGGCGGATCGCTTCCACGGTGGCCCCGATCAGCTCGACCTTGTACCTGTCCAGGATTCCCCGGTCGTAGAGTTCCAGGGAGAGGTTAAGCCCGGTCTGGCCGCCCATGGTCGGCAGCAGTGCATCGGGACGCTCTTTTTCTATGATCTTTTCAACGTACTGGGGTTTGAGAGGTTCGGTATAGATAACGTCGGCGATGCCGGGGGTGGTCATGACGGTCGCGGGATTCGGGTTCACCAGAACGACCCGGTACCCCTCTTCCTTGAGGGCTGCCACTGCCTGGGTTCCGGAATAGTCGAATTCACAGGCCTGGCCGATTACTATAGGACCTGAGCCTATAATCATAATGGTGGATAAATCTTTCCGTGCCGGCATTAAGCTTCTCCTCCTGTCTCCGTTTCAAAGCGCTGCATCTCGTCGTAAAAACGCCGGAAGATCCACAGGGAATCATGGGGTCCCGGCGCCGCTTCCGGATGAAACTGGCTTGTATAGATTCGCTTTTCGTCATTGATGATGCCTTCGATTGTTCTGTCGTTGGCGTTCCGGAACCAGACCCGGGTATCCCCGGGCAGACTCTCTTCGTCCACATCGAAGCCATGGTTCTGACTCGTTACAGCAACACGGCCGGTAAGCTCGTCCCGTACCGGGTTGTTGCAGCCGTGGTGGCCGAACTTCATCTTGCGCGTTCTGGCCCCCAGAGCACTGGCTATGAGCTGATGCCCCAGGCAGATGCCGAAAAGAGGTACCTTTCCGACGAGTTTTTTTATCTCTCCGATAAGACCATCAAGGGTCGCGGGATCTCCGGGACCGTTGGAAAAGAGAACCCCCTGGGGAGACAATTCCAGTATCTCCTCCGCAGAGGCACCGGAAGAAAGCACCCGTATTCCCACGCCGAATTTTTTCATCTCCCGAAGGATGTTGCCCTTTGTCCCGCAGTCGACGGCAACCAGCTTCAGGTCCCCGTCGCTTATTATATTTTCGTCTTCCGTAATTCCGACTTCGGGAATACAATTCCTCCCCTCCATGGAGGGAAAGGAGTTCAAATAGCTTTTCACCTTTTTCAGTTCCCCGTCGTCCAGGGAATCTTCCGCGGCAGGGCGTACTATTATTCCGTTCCGGCTGCCTGAATCCCGCAGATGGAGGGTCAGAGCCCGCGTATCAAGACCGGCAATTCCCGGGGTACCGTACTTTTTCAGAAATTCACTGAGGCTCAGACGCCCGGGCGGTACGGGCCCGTCATAGTATTCCCTCACCACGAAGCCCTGGGCTTTGACCCGGGGTAAAAGCCGGTCTTCCGGTCCGTTCTCCGACCATGAATCGTCGGTGCCGTAATTACCCATATGAGGGTAGGTCATGACGACAATCTGTCCGGTATAGGAGGGATCAGTCAGGATTTCATGATAACCGGTCATGCCGGTATTGAAGACCACTTCTCCAACACCTTTGGAAAACTCATGTAATTCCGGCAGATCATCTACCTTTGGGGGATCGGCACCGAAGGAAAAACCGGAAAAACAGGAACCGTCATCAAGTATCAGGTAAGACCGCACTTTCGACCTCCTCGAGAAAGCGACATATGGATACTTATGCAGTATTAACTGCATAAATATACATTCAAGATTTAAAAAAAAGCCGGCAGATTGCCGGCCTAATTAGTCCCTAGGGGAATCGAACCCCTCTTTGAAGAATGAGAATCTCCTGTCCTAGCCGATAGACGAAGGGACCACTAAGCAGCCCGAGAAGGATTTGAACCCTCACAAACAGAACCAGAATCTGCTGTGCTACCGTTACACCATCGGGCTTTGTTCTTGGCGGGAAAAATACTATATCTTTCCTTTACTGTCAATAGAGGCAATCCAAAAAACTTATTCGCCCAGGTAATCCACAAGGGTGGTGATCTCAAGATCCTGAAGCTTATCGCTATAGTTCAGAAAAGGGAGCCCCACTACACCGAACAGGTCGCTCACTTCACCCCCTGCTTTGCGTATGAGGGATGCAGCTCCGGACAGGGTGCCGCCGGTTGCTATAAGGTCATCCACCAGCAGGACCCTGCCGTTTTCCGGAACATCCGTCAGGTGAACATGAAGCTCGTCTTCTCCGTACTCGAGACTGATTTTCTGACTTATCGTTTCTCCCGGCAGCTTTCCCGCTTTACGTATCAGAATGAGCGGCAAGCCTCTGTGAACCGCAAAAGGCGCGGCAAAGACAAAGCCCCTGGCTTCAATGGCCGCTACAGCGTCAAAGTCATCCTTCTGATACCTCTGATCCATGGCATCGATAACCAGCCTGAAGGATTCCGGATCTGCGAGAATACTGGTAATATCGTAAAAAAGAACCCCGGGTTTTGGAAAATTCGGAACCCGGCGGATAACCGCATCCAGTTTCGCGGCGATATCGGCTTTATACATGGGGGTACTACTCCTTCCCTTTCTGTTCTATCTGCCGTTATCATTTATACATCGCAGGGACAGGTATTTCAAGCACATGGAACCGGCAATAGTAACTCTTATCTTGTCAAAGGATTACCACCTCTAGTATACTCTGCGGCTTTCTCCGCTGATTGACTAAAAAGCTCAGGATGATATAATGGAAGGATTGATGGACGGCAACACACGGCACCGCTCCGGAGAGTTAAAAGAGTTGCTTTCCGCTGCTTATACGCGTACCAGGGATGGAGACTTTGCAGGCGCCGAACTCAACCTGGAAGAGGCCCTGCGAACCGATTTTGAAGATGAGGAGGTTATTTCCTCCCTTAAATGTGTCCATTTCTGGAAAGAACGCTTTGACAGGGTTGACGAAGCGGCAAATGATTTCGAAAAAGGGGATTTTCTTCTACGTGAATGGAAGGCGTTTCTCCTTTTTTTGAACCGCGTGCCCGGAGCTGTGGAAGAGTGCCTGTATGCTCTCCGGCATTGTATTTTTGGCGCAGCCCTGGCTGCATACAGACGATTTGCCCAGAACAACGACGGCAATGACCCCGAGCTGCAGTATCGTATTGGTCTTTGCCTGAAAAGGATGGGGGATTACCAGAACGCAGCAGAATATCTTGAACTCGCATCCGCAAGGGATGGCGAGAATGCCGGATATCTTGCTGAGCTGGCGGATTGTTACGCATTCCTGAACGAAGTAAGGGTATCAAAGGTCTTCTTTAGGGAGGCCTTTTATATTGACCCCCAGGGGATCGACCTGCAGAGTCTCGAATCCCTGCTGATTCGCCGTCTGATAGACGAGGTGGGCAAAAAAAACTACCCGCCGCCGGTAGCACAGGAGTGGATTCCCGTGTTCGGTGTAATCTACGGCGTTTTCTCGGTCAAACGGGAGCTAAGACCCCTGGAGCTCGGAAAGCTGCGGCAGGGTATTTTCTCGCTGGAAAAGCGTGTTCTTGAGGAACCGGAAAACGATATTCTGGTTCCACGACTTATAAACCGTTATTTCTGGCTGATCGATCATTATGTTAATATCAGGGATTCCCGTCCTAAAATAGACGAAGTCCTTGAAAAAATTAAGGCATTAGACCAGCAAGTCTACGAATTATATGCAAACTAGAATGGAGTTTGAAAGATGTCTACCCAAAGCGTAAAAGCTGTGAGCGAGCTGTTGAATGAAGAAAAATGGACAAGGGCTACCCTGAACAGCTATGGAATAAATAACTTCCAGGAACTGGACGCAGTTATTGCCGATGTAGTCGATGACGGCAGTGAAGAAGAGGTGCGGGAAATCTGTGAAGAACATCTGAAGCACACAAAGAACAGTATCATTGCCCTCTACATAGCAGGAATTCTCGCATTACGGCGTCAGCTGGTTGATGATACAAACCTTGTGATGATTATAAATATCTTCACCGACAACCGCAAATGGAATATCGTCGAATACCTGTGCAAGCGCATCCTTGAGTTCGGCGAAAACAAGTTTGCCCTGCGGACCCTGGCGGACTGTTACGACAATAAAAATGAAGACGAAAACAAGATAGAGATCTGGGAACGGCTGATCAAGGTTGACTACGAAGAAGCCGACATTGTCCGCCAGCTGGCTGAATTCCGGGAAGAGGAAAAAGACATTGAAGGCGCCATCGACTACTACAAGAAGGCGATCCATCGGTACATCAACAAGAAGATGTTCACCAACATCAAGGATATCTGGGACAAACTGGTGGAATACTGTCCCGAAGAAACGGACTTCTTCTTTAATGTAGATAAAAAAATTGAGAAGATGATCAGCCCCGAACGGGCCTCCCAGCTGCTGGAAAACCTTTACGGATATTATCGGGAAGCGGAGGACTGGGACAAATCCATCGATATTTTGAAGCGAATCCTCGATTACGATCCAAAGAACGTATGGGCCAGAAAAGAAATTACCGAATGCTATCGACAGAAATTCAAGGACCACAGCCAGTTGGCCGAGTATATCCGGATTTCGAACCTTACCCAGAGCTGGCGGAACGTTCACGATGCAATCGCGGACTTTGAAAAGCACATCTCCTTTGACTCCGGCAATTTTGTCTGTCACCGCTCCTGGGGAATCGGACGTATCCGGGCAATCGATGGCGATGACATAACCATAGACTTTACCAGAAAGCGCGGTCATTCCATGTCACTGAAGATGGCGGTAAACGCCCTCTCCTCCCTCCAGCGTGACCATATCTGGGTTCTGAAGGTAACCAAAAGCAAGGACGAGCTGCGCAGCATGGTGAAGGAAGACCCCTCCTGGGCACTTCGTACCATCATCAGGAGTTTTGACAATGCGGCCAACATGAAACAGATCAAGGCCGAGCTTGTTCCTTCCATCCTGACCCCCAGCGAGTGGTCATCCTGGAGTACCAATGCCCGCAAAAGACTCAAGGAAGATACATCCTTTGGAAATCTTCCGGACAAGATCGACGTCTTTGTCGTACGGGAACAACCCATCTCTGTGGAAGAGAAGGCTTTTAACCGCTTCAAGGCGGTAAAAAGCTTTTTCGGCAAGGTCGCGGCACTGCGGGATTTTCTCGGAAGCGCCAAGCCCGAATCCGAATATTTTTCCGAGATGTTCTCCTACTTTGTGAACATTCTCAAAGCCTATGCCAGCGTTAACGAACAGGTTGTAGGCAGCTTTCTGCTGGTTGAGCATATTGTTGAGGACTATCCCTACCTCAATCCGGGACTTGGAATCACCTTTAAGGACCTGATTGAAGAGATCGATGATATCATGGCCCTCTTCGGCAAGATCGAGGATTCGGAACTGGCGAAAAGATTCCTGGCGGAACTCAAAGCTCTGGATGAATGGCCGGAGTACTATGTAAAGATATTCCCCACCAGCCTTTCAAAGTACATTATCGACGAGTTATACGCTGCGGGCCACGATGACCTGGTCCAGTCCCTCTTTTCCGATATCATTGAGAAGTACCGGGAAAACAGGGAGGCCTTTATCTGGCTTGCCAAACACTATGAAAATGATCCCCGGGTTGCCGAGTACGGCATTGAATACGAGAAGATCCTGATCAATATGATTCACCTGGTGGACATTACCTTCCGGGAGATTACCAACCGCAGGGACGTCAGCAGTAACCGAAAACTGAATCGCCAGGCCCAGAATTTCCTTTTCAAGGAAAAACGCCTGGAGAATTATCTCATGAAGGCCGACGAGGACTCCATTCACCGGCTGTACACCCTGGTCTCCGACGTTAAGGATCTGGATCCCTCTATTTCAATTGAACTTAAACATAAGATTATCGAACGTTTCCCGAACTTCAAGTTCTTCGGCGAACCCGCTCCCGCCGCTTCAGTCGGACGGGTCAAGATAAAGGGACTCATTGTTACGGCGTCGAGTTACCAGAGAAAGCAGGATGAGCTGCGTCATATTATCGATGTCGAAATACCTGAAAACTCCAGGGAGATAGGAACGGCTTCGGCCCTGGGCGACCTTCGGGAAAACGCCGAGTACAAAGCGGCGAAGGAAAAACAGGAACTCCTTAACCTTAATGTCAGCAGGTTGAAGGATGATCTGGACAAGGCACAGATTTTCGACAAAAACCAGGTTGATACCGAGCAGGTCTCCTTCGGAACCAGGGTTGAGCTTCTCAATAACAATACAGGCAAGGTTGAAACCTACGCCTTTTTCGGACCCTGGGAATCAGACCCCAATAAAAATGTGATTTCCTACCAGTCCCCCTTCGGCATGAAACTGTGGGGATTGAAGGAAGGTGAGCACATTGATTTCTCGATCAACGAGAACCACTACGACTATACGGTAAAGAGTATTGCAAAAGGAGATTTTTAAGCATTCATGATGAAACGTGCCGTTCTCATAGTATTCATAATCCTCGCCGCCCTCAGCCTGGCGGCGGAACCGATGGATATGATTGTTCTGTTGGACGTATCCCAGAGTATGTTTCCATACTTCGACGATACCATCAATTTTCTTCTGAAAGATTTAATTGACGGACACCTTCAGACTGGGGACGGTTTTCATTTACTGAGTTTCGCCGGGTCACCGGAACAGGAAATACACCGCGTAATAAACTCAGAAAGCGATATGGAAGCTGTACTTGCACGTATAATGCTTCTGCACCCTCTGGGCCGTCATACGGATCTGCTCTTTGCCATGAACTATCTGTATGATTATGTCTCCCGCCTTCCCCTTCGTACCAGCAAGAATATTCTCATCCTGACCGATGGTATCCATGACCCTCCCCCCGGGACATCCTACCCGGCTGAAACAGCGGCGCAGAGAGAAAACAACAGGGAAGAAGTGGTGCGGGTGGCCACAAAAATGAAGCGCGAAGGCTGGCAGGTCCGTCTTATACAGTTCCCCAGAGATCTTTCTTCGGCTGCGGATAGTGCAGGGACCGGAGAGGGCTCATTGGCTGAGGAACAAATCGATACTTCCGGGGAGATACGTTCTCCTGAAGAAAAACCGAAGGATTCCAGTACTTCCTCGATAAACGAATCGGGTCCTTCCGGAGAGAATGATTCGAACCTTTATGACTCCATTTCAGAAGCCCTGGGCGTCGATATTATCGAATACGAAAGCGGCCGGGAATTGAGCCATGCAGCCACAGGGGCACCGCATCTTCAATTCCCCGATAATCTCGGGGCCGTGGCGAGAAGCTTCACGGTTCCCTTCACGATAACAAATTATATCGACAACTCGATTCTCATAAAGCTTAACCGGATACAGACGCGGGGAATAAATATTCTGGATGAACCTGTTCAGCTTAAGCTTGGTGCTGAGGGCTCCGGCACCCTGAACGCTCACATGACGCTGCCCGAGTCCTTTGAACCCGGGGAATACCGTCTCGATGTTGAACTGTTCTTTTCAGATGATCTGCGTATTTTCCCCCGGAAGGGAGAACTGATTTTTGAACTGAAAAGTCCGGTAAACCTTGCCTGGATAAAGATCGTTCTGTTTGTAATCCTGGGACTTGCCCTTCTGTATTTCCTGCTGTTTTATATTATCTTTCCCTTGAGCCGGCATATTGAACATAACGCCGGAGCGGATAAGACCTACGTCAGCCTCCAGGCAGCCTCCGGTTCAGATCGAGACCCCGCAGCCCTGCAAAAGGCCGGACACGCTGCTCAATCAGAACCCGTGCACGCTAAAGGCAAGGTTCCGCTCCTTGAAGCTTCCCATTATACTCCCGGGGGGAAAATCCCCCTCTCCCAGATATCCTCATCCCAGACAGCAATTCTTCAGGATATGAAACCGGGACACCGTCCCATCGAATTCCGGCTTTCCGGTCAAAATCCTTATAACGGCGGTCGCAACATTCGCTGGGTGGGAAAGAACAGCAGATCCGTCGGCGGCGGCGGTTCGTTCTTCCTGATATTCCTTATTAAGGTTCCGGAGAGAATAGCTGAAGTCACCTTTACCGAAACCGGCCTGCGTTTTACGCCCATCCGGGAAGAGTTCTTCCCTTCCCTTTCAGGGCCGATTGAAAACTGTCTGAACAAGCCTGTTCTGCTGGAAACTGAATACGGCAGTTTTACAATGGTTTTCAGGGAATGGATATCCCCGCTGGAAAGGATAAACCACGTTCTCCACCTTACCGACCATCCCGGGGTAACTCCGGAAGATATGGTATAGAGTACCGGCGGATCGTACCGGGCAGCTTGAGGATCACAGTTTTTCCAGTGCTTCCTCAGCTGTTTTTTTTATTGATGAAGAGGTATTGCTTTCGCTCAATGTCTGCACCTTGTCCCGTAATCCGCTGAAACGGTTTTCCCCTATACCCTTCAAGGCCATCAGAACAACAGAAACATCCCCGTGGGTCAGAAATCTTTCAAAGTAGTCGGCAAGCCTCGGGTTTTCTTCCTGCGACATGGCCTTTACCAGCTCAATAAAGATACGGGAACCGGGTTGCTTTTCCTCTTTTTCCAGAATCGTATCTATAAGACCAAAGGAGTTTCCCAGATCATTTTTTACAAGTTCCTGTAGCGCTACGATTCTGGAGGCCTGGGAATAGCGCTGATTCCCGGCCAGGTCCCGGAGACTCCTGTAGGATCTCCCGCCGATCTTTCCGAGGGCCTGGATCGCAGCGATTCGGATCCTCTCTTCAGGATCCCGGGTAGCCTTGTATACGAGAATATCGATGGCATCTTTCTCTTTTCTCTCCCCCAGTGTCTCGACTGCCGCAAGACGAACCCTCCAGAAGGAGTCCCTGAGAGCTTCCATCAGGTAATCCAGGACTTCCCCGCTTTCAAAGGTCGTCAGGGCCCGTACAGCGTAGGTACGGAGAATTGTATCATCGTCGTTCAGTAAATCAGCGAGCACGGGCAGGACCTCGGGAGTTCCGATTTCTCCCAGGGCCTGACAGGCCCGCCAGCGGTAGGATCGTTCCTGGCTTGCATCGGTGACGATTTCTTCCAGAAAGGGAATACTCTCGCTGTCCTTGAGCATTCCCAGGGCGCTTAGCGCGGAGGCCCGCACATTCTGTCCAAGGGAGGTATCGTCATAAAGATCCCGCAAGAATTGAATATCCCCGGGATCCCCCAGTCTGCCGATCCCCTCCACGGCCTTCATTGCAACGGCAGTCTGTTGAGAACTGGTAAAATCCTTGAGTATCTCCACACCTTCCCTGTGATCAAGTTCAATAAAGTACTCAATTCCTGCAATTATGAGTTCTTCCTTGTCAGGATAGTCGAGGAGTATTTTCTCTACCTGCTCAAGAGCGGGCCTGTATTCCACGGAACTGAAAATTCTGACAGCCGCTGCCTTCAGCTCCTGATTTCGTGAATTGACAAGAAGATCCATGATTTCTTCGGTGAAATCATCAATATCTTCATCATCTTCGAGATCCTTCAACAGAGAGATAACCTCGCTGTCGATACCGTATCGCAGGATATCCCTGCGCTGATCATCATCCCGGTTTTCTTCCGGATTCCCGGTCGTCTGCCCCTCCATCGGCAAAGTGAAAAAGGGTTGAGAAAGAAGGAGGAAAACAAGGATTCCCATCCGCATCATTTTATTCAATCCGAACCCTCCGTCTTCGAAACAGGATATCGATGGCTTCTACTTTGAGAATCTTGTACATACCGAGGCTGATTAAGGTAAAAATGATCGCCGGTAGAATAAGCCGCAGCAGATTGATTACAGTAGCGCCCTGTTGCCACCAGTTCCCAGTGTAATGCCTGAACAGGACAAAAACAATGATCCCGGGAAACATGGAAAAAACAATCTTTCCAAGGGTTTTCAGGTTACGCTGAAGCAGGCCGTACTCGCTGTGCCAAAGACACGGCATATACAGTACCAGAAGCCCGAGACTGAAAGCAGCAGTATTCGCATACGCCAGACCTGCAACCCCCAGGCTCGTCTCCTTCCACCACAGGGACAATGCTATGTCCGCCAGGGCCACGATACAGGCTGTAAGTGTAACCCGGCGGTAGTTTCCCGCGGAAAAATAATACCTCTGGAGAAAGTTGAAAGCCCCGACCGGAAAAAGTCCCCAGGTGTAGGCTTTCAGAATCTGATATGTGTATATCGTATCTTCTGCAGCGAATTTATTTCTCTGATATGCAACCGCAATAATCTCCTTTCCAAGGAAAAGAAGTACCAGCATTGAAGGAACGAGCAGTATTAGAAGCAGGTCGATCCCAAGCCGAATGGAATCATCCAGGGCCTCATTATTACCCTCTGCAAACTGTCTGCTCATGCGGGGAAACATGACCGTTGTTACGGAGGCGGAGAAAATCCCCATGGGCAGCTGCCAGAAGATAATCGCATTCTGGAGCCCCGCTACTCCTTTGTCATCTATTCCGGATGCAAAGCGGATTGCTATTATCTGAATTATCGAAAAAATGGATGAGGCAGCGACAACGGGTCCCCATCTGTGCATAACACGCTTGAAACCCGGACTCCTGAACCTGAAGGAGGGCTTCATGCTGTAGCCCTGTTTAAGGAAAAAAGGCAGCTGAAACAGTATCTGTCCCAGTCCGCCGAGAAGGACTCCCACCGCCATGGCAAATACTCCGAGGCGGGTATAAAAGAGGATAAGACTGCTTATTACGGCAATGGAAAAAAGAACCGGAGTGAAGGCCGGGACAAAAAAGCGACCATGGCTGTTGAGAACGGCCATGATGGTGGCATTGATACTGATGAGGAGTATATAGAATATGAACCAGCGGAACAGGTCTACCGCGAGCTTTATCTGCGCTGGATCGGACAGCTCCGAAAGAACATAACGAATCAGCACTTCAGCGAAAATAACAGCCAGAATACAGAATGGAACCAGTACCGTTATCTGGAACCCCATCAGAAGACTCGTAAGCTGCCGGGCCTTTCCTCCCGCGGGTTCATCTACGAGGGATGCCGATATTTCGGGAATAAACGCCGAAGACAGGGCTCCTTCGGCCATAAGTTTACGCAGGTTGTTGGGAACGGCAAAGGTAAGATGCAGAACGCTGGCCTCACCTCCGGCACCGAAAAGCGATGCAATCAGGGCATTGCGTACAAAGCCCAGCAGCCGGGAGAGAAAGGTACACCCCATGACGATGAAGGCAGCCAGGGTGCTTCGCGTATTGCTCTTATGTGTGTTTTCCTCGGTACTCATCAAGAAAAGCCTCTTTATATTCTCGGAATGCGGAGTTTCGAATTGCAGTTCTAATATTCCGGGTCATTCTCATAAGAAAATGTATGTTGTGTTCAGTTGCGAGCATTGGTCCAAGGATCTCTTTGGCTTTGAAAAGATGCCGAATATAAGCACGACTGTATCGCCGGCAGGCAGTGCAGTCGCATTCGGAATCGATCGGGCCTGTATCCTTTTCAAATCTGGCATTCTTTAAGGCCATAACACCCCGGGGAGTAAAAACAGAACCGTTTCTGGCGATGCGTGTAGGAAAAACGCAGTCAAAAAGATCAATACCGTTCTCGACAGCGGCCAGTATATACTCGGGGGTGCCGATTCCCATAAGGTAATGGGGTTTTTCGGGGGGAAGCAGTTCTCCTGTATGGTGCAGCATCTCAAGAAAAAGAGGAAAAGGTTCTCCCACGGACAGCCCCCCTACGGCCACCCCTGGAAAATCCAGCGGCAGCAGCTCCTCAGCGCTCCGTTGTCTCAGATCCTTGTAGAAATTCCCCTGAAGAATCGGAAAAAGGGCTCTGCCCGGGGCGGGATCATGGAGTTGCCACTCCTTCAGGCTCCTTTTGGCCCAGGCCGTTGTAATCTCCAGAGCCTTCAGGGCCTCCCGGTATTCAATATCCGGCGGCGTACAGACATCGAGAACCATGGCTATATCGCTGTTCAGAGAATTCTGTATGCCCACAACCTTCTCCGGGGTCAGTTCATGATAACTTCCGTCGATGTGGCTTCGAAAACGTACACCTTCCTCCGTGATTTTTCGAAAAGTCGCGAGAGAAAAAACCTGAAAGCCTCCCGAATCGGTCAGGATATTACCCTTCCAGCTGGAAAACTGATGCAGACCGCCATAGGCGTCGATAACCTCTGTCCCCGGACGCAGATAGAGATGATAGGTGTTTCCCAGAATCAGGGGCACTCCCATCTCTTCAAGCTTCTGATGAGAGATAGCTTTAACGCTTCCATTGGTCCCCACCGGCATGAAAGCAGGGGTTTCCATACTCCCATGGGCAAGTTCCAGAATGCCGTTTCGGGCCAGGCTGGTTCCGTCCCTTTCGGTAACAGTAAATTTAATGCTCATAGAACCTCATGTCCGGATAAATTTTAACATTGCAGTCCCGATGGTCAGAAAAATAATAACCGGGATAAATGAACCGGCCACCGGAGAAAGATAACCGATTACTGCAAATAGACTTGTCAACATCTGAAAAACATAGAAAACAACAGATAAAGACAGACTTAACAGCAGACTCATAAGAAGCACATTTTTCTTGAATCTGCTTCCTATTGCAGAAGAAAGCATGGCGACGATTATTGGCGTAAAAGCAAAGGCTATCCTTTTATAATAATCCGTCCGCTCCGCGCGGCTCTCCTGGCCGGATCGTCTGAGTTCCTCGATATAGACCTGAGCTTCCGACAGGGTCATTTCTTCAATATCCTTCTGTTTGCGCTGAAAATTGGCGGGATCATCCGTCAGGAGCGGATCAGTGTATTCGGCATATCTATCTTCTGCAAGTCCTGAATCAGAAAAAGAATAAACCCTGGCATCCCGCATAATCCAGATGGATCCGTTATACTCAGCCCAGGCAGCGTCTATACGCTTTTTGAATCTTCCATCATCCGTCAACATGAGAACCACAAGATTGGAGATGGTTCTGTCTGCGTTGTTATAGTATTCCGCTGAGTAAATGACTCCGCCGGCATCTCCACGAATTGTAACATTCGAATTGTTCAGGTTCTCCCGCTGTCCCAGTACCTGCTGCATCAGGGCATTCTTTTTGCTGTAACTTTCTATTACCACGGCATCTTCGAAACCCAAGAGGCCCAGACCGAGAAAGGCTCCCAGAACAAGCAGGGGACTTACCGCGTAGCGAAGGGAAACTCCTGAACCGAGCAGGGCAATCAGTTCATTATTACCGTAAAGCTGGCCCAGGGTGTAGGAGATGGAAAATAATAGAGATATGGGAACAGCATAGGATATACATTTGGGAATATAGAGCAGTTGAAGTTGAAGGATAACGGCGACCGGAACATCCTGGTTCAGGTAGCGCCAGAGGTTACCGAAAAGATCCACCATCTGAAGCATGAGAACAAAGAAAAACAGGGCTGTAAAAAAAACCGGTATACAGTCCAGGAGGAGCATCCGTCTCAGCAACTTCATCGACGGCTCCGGATAATAAGCAGGCCTGTTCCTGCGGCAAGAATAACCAGATTACCCGTCCATATTGCAATCCAGGGCGACAAGTCGGAACGGATTCCCAGGGTTTGTCCGGCAAAAAGAAGGCCCCAGTACATCATACACACAAAGAGCCCGATTCCGAAACCGATTGATCTTCCTCCCTTCCGGGTCAATACTCCGGCGGGGAAGGCGAAGAGCAGAAAAATAACACAGGCCGCCGGCAGGGCAATCTTCTTGTGGTATTCCAGAAGGTGCATCTGGAGGGAGCGATCCCGAATATCCCGTTCCCTGGCGGTCCGAAGCTGTTCCTGTCTGGCAGCGATCTTCGTGCCGGGCAGCTTTTTTCCTGATAGAAAGGTCTCCAGATAGAGAGCCGCAAGGTCTGTCTCAAGCTGATCGACCTGCATCTGATTATGCATTGTCCTTTGGGATAATTGTTCCCTTTTTTCTTTAATAACAGCGAGAATATCCCTGATGCTTTTTTCCCGGGGAGTCAGACTATGGACCGCAAGACTGATATCCTTCAGCAGGATATTGTACTCCATGATATCGGCGCTGGAATATTCATAGAATCCCCGTCGTTTCTGATCGCTCACGATGCTGACCACATCGTACAAACGGAGACTTATTACGCCCCCGCTTCCGTAATTCTTATCCAGGACTCCCCTGGAGGCATTGATTGTTCGACGGTTTTTTTTCTCGTCCCGGTCAAAGATCACGATATCTTCGATACTCCCCGATTCTACCTTGCCCGTTGCTATAACCCTGTCGCGGTAGCGTTTAATCGAATAAGCTTCAAGCTCCAGCGCCGGATTGCTGTAGAGAATTTCCCGGTACAGGGTGTTGAACCTCATGGTTCCGGCGGGAAGAAGTACATCGTTGGAAAAATAGGCAAGGACGCCAAAGATCAGTCCCAGGGTAAAAATGGGCAGTGCGATTGTTTTCAGGGGTATCCCCGCCGACTGCATGGCAAGAATCTCGTTATCCCCCACCAGCCTGCCGACCGCCATCAGACCCCCTACCAGGGCGGAAAAGGGAAAACTGTAGGAGATAATATTAGGTACAGCGTATACTATGAGCCGCAGGACATCCCCCGGAGCGACGTTCTTTGACAGGATCTCTTCCGCCATAAGCAGAATCTGATTTATGAAGAAGATAAAAAAGAAGAACAGAAAAACAACAGCGAAGGAAAGGATAAACTCCCCCGCCACATATCTGAATAGTATTGTTTTTCTCCGTATTACAGCTAAATCAGACACCGGTCGATCCGAAACCTCCTGTTCCCCGCTCAGTACCTGGCAGTCGGCTCTTCTCCTCAAAAACTGCCTGTATTACCGGAGCAAAGACTATCTGAGCGATCCTCTCTCCCGGCAGGATAGTCACCTCTTCGGCGGAGAGATTAACCATGATGACCTTGATTTCTCCGCGGTAATCGGCATCGATAGTACCGGGGCTGTTGAGCACCGTCAGCCCCCGTCTGAGGGCGAGGCCTGATCGGGGACGGACCTGGGCTTCGAATCCAGGGGGAATCTCCAGAAAAAGACCAGTGGGGATCAGCGCTCGTTCCAGACTTTTAAGAACGACTGCACCATCAAGAGCCGCTTTCAGGTCTGCGCCGGAGGATACCTCTGTCGAGTATACAGGAGCCCCAGATTCAGGAAGAATCGCTGGTACCCGAATCGAGCCTGTTGAATCCATTGCCAGTCTCCTTGTAAAAAAGCGGATTGCCCCGGTAAGACAGGACAATCCGCTGAATCTTTTTCTGATCCATGGGGATCATACGGGGGTCAGGCTATCGCCTTTTCTGCCCCTGATTACCGCTGTTGCTTTTATCGGGATCGATGGCATCGATATAACTTAAGTTTATTCTTCCCATCCTGTCGATCTCTATCAGCTTGACCGGGATTTCCTGATCAACCTTAAGTACATCAGAGACAGAATTAACCCGTTCCCGGGAAAGCTTTGAAATGTGAACAAGCCCCTCTTTACCGGGAAGTATTTCGACAAAAGCACCGAAATCCATGATTCTCTTTACCGTGCCCTGGTAGATAGTCCCGATTTCCGGCTCCTCAACGATTCCGCGAACCATCGCTTCACCGGCCTCGGCGCTTGCCTGATCCCTGCCAAAGATGGTGACGAGACCGCTGTCGTCGATGTTGATGCTTGCACCGGAGCGCTCGCTTATGCCTTTGATCACCTTGCCGCCGGGTCCGATAACAGCGCCGATCTTGTCCTCGTCAACCTTGAGAGTAATAATCTTCGGTGCATATTCGGACATGTTGCCCTGATGAGAACTGATTGTTTCGTTCATTATACCGAGGATATGCATCCGGCCCTTTTTAGCCTGACTGAGAGCAGTGGCCATGATCTCCTGGGATACCCCGGAAATCTTGATATCCATCTGAAAAGCAGTAATCCCGTCTTCAGTTCCTGCGACTTTAAAATCCATGTCGCCCAGATGGTCTTCTTCACCAAGAATATCCGAAAGAACCACCGTTTTTTCCGGAGAGCTTATCAGGCCCATGGCAATACCAGCTACGGGTTTCTTTATCGGAACCCCGGCGCTCTGCAATGAAAGGGAGCTGCCGCATACGGTAGCCATGGATGAAGAACCGTTGGACTCAAGTATCTCAGATACTACCCGTACGGTATAGGGAAAATCCTCTTTTTTGGGAAGGACCCCTTCAATGGCACGCTGCGCAAGATGTCCATGCCCGATTTCCCGTCGCCCGGTACCCATACGTCCCGTTTCCCCTACTGAAAAGGGAGGGAAGTTATAGTGAAGCATGAAGTTTTCATAGCTTTTGTCGCCGTCTATGTCGTCTACGATTTTTTCATCAGAAACAGTCCCCAGGGTCGTTACAGCCAGAGCCTGTGTTTCTCCCCGGGTAAAAAGGGCGCTTCCGTGGGTACGGGGCAGAACCCGTATTTCACAGCTGATAGGCCGGATATCTTCAACACTCCGCCCGTCAGTACGTTTACCGTTTTTCAGGATGGAGGATCGAACAATGGTGTACTCCAGTTCCTCAAAGATCTTGTCTACCTTTCCGTAGTCCTCTTCTTCAAGTTTTTCCTCGAAGGCCTTGAGGGTCTCTTCCTTGACAGCTTTAATGGCTGCATAACGCTCAAATTTCCCCAGTACGAAGCAGGCTTCCTCGAGTTTCGGTGTGGCAAATGATTTAATCTCGTCTTCCAGAGCAAAGACCTCTTCAACCTCCACCAGGGGAAGTTTCTCTTTGCCGGCCTTTTCCCGGAGTTCGAGCTGTGCGGCACAAATCTTCTTGATTTCTACTTCCGCCAGCGCGATAGCCTCCAGCATTCTTTCCTCGGCAACCTCTTTGGCTCCGCCCTCCACCATGGTTATACCTTCACTGGTACCCGCAACAACGATGTCCAGTTCGCTTCGTGCAATCTGATCGAAGGTGGGATTTACGATAAGCTCACCGTCGACGGAACTGATCCGCACGGCAGCCACCGGTCCCTCGAAGGGAATATCGGAGATAACAACCGCCGCGGATGCAGCGACCATGGCGATAATATCAGGAGGATTGATCTGGTCGGCGGAAACCACCGTGGGAACAACCTGAATGTCACGTTTAAAGGCCTTATGAAAAAGGGGACGCATCGGCCGGTCAATCAGGCGGCAGACAAGAATCTCCTTATCCTTGGGACGTCCCTCTCTCTTGAGAAAGCCCCCGGGAATCTTACCTGCGGCATAGTACTTTTCGTTATATTCAACTTGCAGGGGAACGTAATCCAATCCTTCCACCGGCTTGTCACTGCAGCATACCGTCGCAAGAACAGCACTGCCTTCGTAGCGCGCAAAAACGGCACCATTAGCCTGTTTGGCCATTTTGCCGGTTTCGAGGATTAGTTCGCCACTCCCCATGGGAATGGTAACTGAATGAATCATTATACTGTATCCTTATTATTTTCTGAGGTTCAATCGGCCGAGCAGAGAACGATAGGTATCAAGATCCTTTCTCTGCAGATATTTAAGCAGCTTGCGCCTCTGTCCGACCATCTTCAGCAACCCCCGGCGTGAAGCATGGTCCTTCTTATTCGTCTTAAAGTGTTCGGTAAGGTCTTCTATTCTTTTAGTAAGCAGCGCGATCTGCACCTCGGTGGCTCCGCTGTCTTTATCGTTTTTTCCAAACTCTTTAATGACATCCTGTTTCGCTTCCTTAGCTAACATCATTTTCTCCTTTAACTCTCTTAAGTCCTTTGCTTTCTCATTTATGAGCGAAACCTGCTCTTAATTTTCATCCGTGTTTACGGTATTTTCCTAATTCACTAAGCTAAAAGAATTAGCAGTAAATTTTCTCCCTTAGAGTGTACTGAAAATCCTTAAAAAGTCAATCTCTCAAAGCACCGTTGACCATTCCATACACCCAGCGCCCTTCCTTCTTTTTGAGGAGTCCCAGGAATCGTCCATCACTGTCAAAACAGACCAGGGGTGTTGCGGCTTCAATTTCCGCAAGAAAACCGGCATCCTTCAGGGACCTTCCAAGAAGAAAACTCTCCACTTCGGCATCAGGGATACGTATCCCCGTTATTCCAAGGAGAGCTTCCATTGAATTCCGGTCGTCCAGTACCGGTGTATCCTCATCTATCTCATCCACCCCGATGGCATCTTCAATCCGGGCCCTTCCAACCTGCAGACGCCTCAGACTTTTTACATACGCCACGGTTCCCAGGGAATATGCGATATCCCGTGCCAGAGAGCGGATGTAGGTTCCTTTGGAACAGGCCACCCGCACCGAAAGGAAAGGTGCTGTATAGCCTGTAATCTCCAGGGAGTCAATAAAAATGCGTCGGAAAGGCATATCCGGCACCTCTCCCTTCAAAGCACGCTTATATGCCCGGGTACCATCTATATGCACAGCCGAGTACAGAGGCGGCTTCTGCAGTATTTCGCCCCTGAATCCGACAAGTGCTGATTCCAGATCCTCCAGAACAGGGATTCCTCCCTCGGCACACACCGCCCCCTCGGGATCGAGGGTTTCCGTTTCCCGGCCGAACTCGAAAACAGCCTCGTAAACCTTGTCCTGCTCGGTCAGATATGATGACAGCCGGGTAAAAGAGCCTGCAAGACAGACCAGAAGCCCGGAGGCAAATTTGTCGAGGGTACCGGTATGACCCGCTTTTCCGGCTTTAAGTCTGCGACCGGCAAAGCGGACAGTATCGCTTGAAGTAAACCCTTCGTTTTTGTCTATCAGGATAATGCCGTTTTTCCCGCTCATTTATCCTCGAGTTCATCCAGCTTATGGACCATCCTGACCCCCCGTTCAATGGAGCCATCCTGGTAAAACGTCAGTTTCGGAGTATTCCGCAACCTCAGCTTCTTGCCCAAACGTGCCTGGATAAACCCGGCAGCATGATTAAGTGCCTTAACCGCGTTCTCTACGGATTGAGGATTTTCAAAACTTGATACGTAGACCTTTGCATAACCGGTATCCTTGGACACTACAACCTCGGTCACGGATATAAAGCTGGATACCCTGTGGTCCTTTACAATTCCAGTAAGGATCATCTCGCTTATCGCATGCTGGATAAGCGAGGCAACCCGTTTCAGTCGATATTCTGACATTACTTCTCGTTTGTGCTCAGCTTCTTGGCGATCTCTTTGACCTCGATGACCTCAAACTGGTCGCCCACCTGAACGTCAAGGTAGTTTTCGATTCCAATACCGCATTCATATCCGGCAGCTACCTCTTTGGCATCATCCTTGAAGCGCCTGAGAGAGGTAATCTTTCCGGTGTGTATTTCTATACCGTCCCGGACCACATGCACGGTAGCACCCCGTATTACCTTTCCGCTGGTGACGTAACAACCGGCGATAAGTCCGATCTTCGGTACCTTGAAGGTTTCCCGGACTTCCACGGTACCGATGGTCTCTTCCCTGAGCTCGGGGGCCAGCATACCTTCCATTGCATCCCGTATATCATCTACGGCATCGTAGATAATGGTGTACTTCCGGATCTCCACCTTCTCCTGTTCGGCCAGGGCCTGAGCCTTCGGTGTAGGCCGCACATGGAAAGCGATTATGATCGCGTCTGAGGCGGCGGCAAGACTTACATTGGATTCGGTAACCGCACCTGCGGATGCATCGATTACATTGAGTCGTATTTCCGGCGTACTCAGGCGCTCAAGAGCCATCTGCAGGGCTTCCACGGAACCGTGTACGTCGCCCTTGATAATTACCTTGAGTTCCTGAACCTCACCCTGCTGTATGGAGTCATACAGGTTGTCCAGGGTTACCTTCTTGACATTCTTGGCTTCACCGGCTTTTTCAAGTTCCTGGCGCTTGGCACCGACCTGCCGGGCGATCTTCTCGGATTCGGTAACCTGGAAGGGATCGCCTGCGCTGGGTGTTCCGGTAAAACCAAGGACCTCCACCGGTGTTGCCGGCGTGGCCTTGTCCAGTTTATTCCCCTTGTCGTCGAACATGGCCCGGACCTTTCCGGGAAAAACTCCGGCTACAAAAGCATCGCCTACAGAAAGAGTACCGCGTTCGACGATAACTGTACCGACAATACCGCGTCCATGATCAACCTTGGACTCTATGATCCGACCTTCCGCACGGCAGTCATAATTTGCCTTAAGCTCCATCAGCTCGGCCTGAAGGTTTATCGTCTCCAGCAGCTCCGGTATCCCGTCTCGCGTCATGGCGGATACCTCGCAGAAGAGGGTTGTTCCGCCCCAGGACTCCGGCATCAAACCGTGCTCTGAAAGCTGCTGTTTAACCCGGTCGGGATTGGCCTCGGGGAGATCTATCTTGTTTATGGCAACAATGATTGGCACCTCAGCCGCTTTTGCATGATTGATGGCTTCCACCGTCTGCGGCATTACGCCGTCATTGGCAGCAACGACCAGAACAACAATATCGGTAACCTGTGCACCCCTGGCCCTCATCTGAGTAAAGGCTTCATGACCCGGGGTATCGAGGAATACAACCTCTCCGGCCCCGTCTGCAAGGGTAACCTTGTAGGCACCTATATGCTGTGTTATACCGCCGAACTCTCCGCCGACAACGTCGGTGGTCCGTATGCTGTCCAGAAGTTTGGTCTTACCGTGATCGACATGCCCCATAATGGTGACGATGGGCGGACGGGCTTTCAGATCATCCTCTCCACTCTTATCACTCTCGATGAGGGTCTCGTCGTAGAGACTCACGATTTTTACCCTGGCCCCGTATTCTTCTGCCAGAAGCTGGGCTGTTTCGGAATCGATCTGCTGGTTTATGGTAACCATCATTCCCATTCCCATGAGCTTGGAGATTAATTCACCTGCCTTGAGGTTCATCTTCCTGGCCAGTTCGGAAACGGTAATGACTTCCATAATATCTATCTCTTTGGGTACCGGATTAACCTTCTTGATGGGACGTTTCTTTATATGAAAATCCCTCTCCTCGACCTCTTCCTTCCGGCTCTTCTGGTAGGCCGCCTTCTTCTTGGCCTTGAAGAATTTCTTCCCGCTTTTTCCTTTTCCTTCTTCCTGAGTCGGAGCAGGCGGTGCTCCGCCTCCGGCAGGCGGTCCGGGGCGTCTGAAACCGCCGCCCGGGCGTGACGGTCCACCGGGCCTTCCCTGTCCGGGACCGGAAGGGCCTCTTCTGGGAGGACGATCGTTGCTCCGTTCCCGTCGATCCTGGGTCTGCGGACGGGATTCCCTCTGGAATCGGGTTTCCCCCGAGCGCATACGGGTGTACCCGCCGGTACGTCCCTTCTGGGTGGGCCGGATCTCTTCGGTTTTGGAAGCGGCAGTCTCTTTTCTTACCGGTTTGTCAGTTTTTTCCTGCCCGGTCTCCCTGGGAGGAGCCTTTGTTTCTGCCTTTTCCTCGGTTTTTTGCGGAGGAGCCGCTGCGGCTTCTTCAGGTTTTTTCTGCAGAGACGGCTCAGGGGCGGCACTCTTCAGCGTCTCGTCCTGAACTGCCTGCTTCTCTTCCTGACCTGACTCCACGGCAGACGCATCTTCTTTTTTTGCGACCACACGAGGAACGGGC
This sequence comes from Marispirochaeta aestuarii, assembly GCF_002087085.1. NCBI lineage: Bacteria > Pseudomonadati > Spirochaetota > Spirochaetia > Spirochaetales > Spirochaetaceae > Marispirochaeta > Marispirochaeta aestuarii. The sequence goes on from NZ_MWQY01000003.1 coordinate 70,009, forward strand.
TTCTTCTTTTTCTTTACGACTACAACCCGCTTTTTTTCATGTTTCTCGTCGGATGAAATTTCCTCTGGTTTCTTGTGCTTTATAAGGGTTGCCTTCGGTTTCTTCTTGTTTTCCTGTTCTTCAGCCATAGTTCCTCGGTTGATCTTATGGATTCCGTATCAAGAATCCATTACTCTTCTTCCTCTGATATTTCAAAGCTCAAACCAACACCGCAATTAGGACACGTTGTCATGTCGACGCTTATCGGATGTCCGCACTCAGGACACTCATAGGACTCATCCTCTTCAGATTCGAAGAAGTCTTCTGTATCGTCATTTTCTTCTTCTTCCTCGATAATGTCAACATTGTCATTAATAATAGCAGTAATGGTTTCCACATCTTTCGAGTCAAGCCCCTCAATTTCAGCCATTTCTTCGGGACTGAGATTGATAAGGTCCTCAATCAACTCGATCTTATTATCCTTCAGGGTTTCCACTATGTGTTCCGGAATATCCGGAAGTTCAGCAATGCTGGTTATCTCTTCCTCTTCTTCCACGTCACTGAAAAGGGCTTCCATTGCCTTCTTGCTCTCCGCGGCAATATCCATCTCTTCGAACTGGGCTATTGTCTTGACATCGATATTCCAGTCAACAAGACGGTTTGCAAGCCGCACATTCAGGCCCTGCTTGCCGATCGCCAGAGAAAGCTGGTTCTCTTCAACAACCGCAAGGGCCTGTCTTTTTGCCTCGTCCAGAACAACAACGGTGTCGACTTCAGCGGGAGAAAGGGCGTTCTTGATGAAATCCCGGGGATTATTGTCATACTTCAGGATGTCGATTTTTTCCCCTTCGAGTTCTCTGACGATTGCCTGGATACGAACGCCCTTCATCCCAACGCAGGCCCCCACGGGATCGACATCTTCACGGTTTGAATAGACCGCGAGCTTTGTCCGATAGCCGGGTTCCCGGACGATCTTGAAGATCTCCACGGTTTTATCATAAACCTCGGGCACCTCCAGCTCAAAAATTCGCCGGACAAAATCGGTATGGGTTCTGGACAGCACGATCTGCAGGCCGGAGGTTGTTTTATTCACCTCGTAAATCAGGGCTTTGATTCTGTCGTTGGGGCGGTAAATCTCCCGGGGAGACTGATATCGTTTGGGAAGAATACCCTCAACCCGTCCAAGATCCACAAAGATATTCCCGTTCCGTTCCCTCTGATAGTAGCCGATGATCATTTCGCCTACCTTCTCCTGGAATTCGGAATAGAGGGTATCCTTCTGGATATCCCTGAGGGTCTGCTTGGCCTTCTGTTTGGCACTCTGCACTGCAACACGATCAAATTCCTGAGGATTTATCTCGATCAGCAGCTCGTCTCCGAGCTCACACTCTTCGTTAAGTTCCAGAGCCTCTTCCAGGGCAATCTCGGTCACCTCGTCATAGACGTCTTCAACAATCTGTTTACGGGCGAATAAGGCCACCTCATCGCCTTCTTCATCAAAACGCACAACCGCATTGTCGCACTGTCCGAATTTCTTCTTGTAGGCCGCCAGCAGGAAGTCTTCTATTGTCTTTTTAACCAGGTCTTCCGATATTCCCCGATCCTGTACTATCGATCGTATCGCGTCTGCTAATCCAGAGGCCATGTATGATACCCCCTACCCTTCAGATATTTTCGCTTTAACAATTTCTGCTCTCCCGTATCGTCTCTCTCCGTCACCGACAGTGAGAACTATTTCATCATCGTCCGCATGGATCAGATCACCCTGCACCCATTCGCTTGAATCTTCCGTCAGCACGCGTATTCTTCGGCCGGTAAAAATGGCGAATTCACGAAAGAATTTTATATTCCTGCTGATACCCGGAGAAGATATCTCCAGGCTTATATCCCGTGAATCAAGAGCCACCTCAAGACGGGGCATAACGGTCCTGTATACCTTGGTACAGTCATCCAGAGAAACACCTTCCGAGCTGTAGATGTAAATAACAACCTGAACGGAACCTTTCACAGGGCGGCACTGGGCCTCCACAACCGAAAAACCCATCCCCTGGATTATATCCACCGTCGATTCAAGTTCAGGACTTATTCCTGTTCCTTCCTTCATACAATCAGGCGAAGAATCCGCCATTTCCTTTTATATAGAGTAGGGGTCTGCCGGCATACACCCTGGCAGAACAAGGTGCAGCTGCAAGGTCCCCTGTATAAAAAAAAGAGTCGCCGGGGACTCTTTTCTGTTCCGCTGCAATTCAACTGTCGTAAATAAATAGTATCAAGCTTGGAAAGACTAGTCAATAGCAAAGACGATCCAGACCATCACGCGGGAACCTCCCCCCTCGATGGCTGCAGAAGCTGCACGAATGCTGGCGCCGGTGGTCCGGATATCATCAAGAAGGACAATACTTTGACAAGTCTTTTTTCCTGTATAGTGGAATACGCTTCGGCTGTTCGCCTCCCTCGCCTTCCTGTTGAGTTTTTTCTGTTCCTTTCCTGCGCTTCGTACAAGTAGTTGCGGACAAACCGCAAGCCCCTGGTCCCTGAGCCTGGCAGTCACCTGCTCCATATGCCCCCATCCGTTTCGCCGGCGGGATTTCCGTCCGGAAGGCACAGGGACAATCAAAGCCTGCTTCTCTTCTGCTGTCAGATCCCTAAGAATTTCTTCCGCCAGGATCCCCGAAAGGGACTTTATTCCATCGAATTTGTAGCGCTGGAGAAGGACCCGTGCAGCTCCGCGGTAATAAAAGATTCCCCGTCCGGGGGGACCGGGATTTTCCTGCTCCCTGCAGTTCATACACACGCGATTCTCACTTGTCAGGGTAAGACCGCACTGAAGACATCGCCGCCCCCGTATTCTTCCAGACCGGAGTTCAGTATGACAGGAAGCACAGAGCAGGTTCTCGCAGTTCAAGGGCAATTGCCGTCCGCATATTGCACATATCCGGGGAAACAGAAAATCCAGCATCGGAGGGATTACGCTGCGTTTCACATGAGTATAAACCGGAGCACCAGTCCGACGCTTCAGATTTTCAGGGTTTTTTGTAAACGGGCCAGAAAGTTGAGGGCCTCCAGAGGTGTAGTGGAATCAATCTTCAGATTCTTTATTTCCTGGATCACCATATCGTCAGCACCGAACAGGTCATGCTGAATCTCCCCCGCCCCGGGAGGGAGTACGGTGAGTTGAGCACCGTCGTCGAGTCCTCCCAGGATTTCCGCCGCCCTGCGAATGACCTGGTCGGGGATACCCGCCAGACGGGCTACATGAATACCGTAGGAACCGGCTGCAGCCCCCTCTTTCAAGCGTTTGAGGAAGATGATCTCCCCTTCTTTTTCCAGAACCTCCATATGAAGATTCCGGAGCCCCGGATTTTCAATGGAGGTAAGTTCATGATAGTGGGTGGCAAAGAGGGTGTTCACCTTTTTTTCCAGAATATACTCGGAAACAGCCCAGGCTATGGAGAGACCGTCGTTGGTACTGGTCCCCCTCCCTACTTCGTCCATTATAACCAGGCTCGAATTACTCATGTAGCGCAGGATGTTGGCCGTCTCATTCATTTCCACCAGGAAGGTGGATTCTCCCCGGGCCAGGTTATCCGAAGCGCCGACCCGGCAGAAGATCCTGTCCACAAGGCCGATCTCCGCACGGGCCGCCGGAACGAAGGAACCGATCTGAGCCATGAGAACAATCAGAGCGGTCTGACGCAGCACCGTTGATTTACCCGCCATATTGGGTCCGGTAATCAGAGCGAAAGGAGGATCCTCCCCCCCGAGGCGCAGGGAGTTGGGGATGAAATCCCCCGGAGGCAGATGCTTTTCCACTACCGGATGCCTGCCCTCTTCAATGATGATTCCCCCGGAGCCACCTACCTGGGGCCGGATAAAACCGTGCACCGTGGCTGCATAGGCGAAACTGGCGAGGGCATCCATCTCGGCAAGATATTCTGCGCAGGCGTAGAGTTCATCCAGAGAGGTGCGCACCTTTTCCCGGAGTTCCAGAAAGACCTCGCGCTCCAGTTCTATCGCCCTCTCGGCGGCACTGTTTACCTCGGTCTCGATGTGAATAAGCTCATCCGTGGTAAAACGTTCGCTTCCCACCAGAGACTGGCGGCGGATAAAATGCTCCGGGACGGCTTTCAGGTTAGATTTCGTTATTTCAAAAAAATATCCGATAATCTTGTTGTATTTTATCCTGAGATTCGCAATCCCCGAGGATGCTCTCTCCCGTTCAAGATACTCGTCCAGAACCCGTTTCCGATCCCTGCGGGCGTTTCGCAGCCTGTCGAGTTCTTTGTGGTAACCCGGGGCGATCAGGCGCCCCTCGGTGAGCAGAATGGAAGGATCTTCATGGAGGGACTCGGACAGAAGCTCCGTCAGCCGGTCGAGCGTCATTTCCTGCTCAGGCGACAGTGCGGGGAGGGCCTCTTTATTACCGCAGCCCTGCAGGAGTCCGGGAATTCGCCTGGCACTGCTCAGGGTATTCCGGATGGATAGAAGGTCCTTGGCGTGGGCCTTCTGCAGAGCGACCCGGGTGGCAAGGCGCTGGAGGTCAAGAACGCCGCCGAGCTCGTCCCGGATTGATCCCAGGAGAATCTGGTTGCGATACAGGGCCTCCAGGGCATCGAGCCTGCTGTTTATCTGCTCCATGTTCCGGAGGGGATGAAGCAGACGGCTCCTGATTCTCCTTGCCCCCAGGGAGGTACGACTGTAATCCAGGACCTCCAGCAGGGTATACTGCTCGCTGCCGTCGTTCAGGTTGCGTACCAGCTCCAGATTGCGCTGGGTGGCGGTATCGAGTCCAACGTAGGTTTCATCGGTATAACGTTCCATGGAACGTATGTGATCGAGCAGAGTTTTAGAGGTCTCCCCCACATACTCGAGGACCGCAGCCGTGGTCATGACAAGGGGATCATCCTGGTCTATACCGAAACCCTTCAGATTGGCAGTGCCGAACTGGCGGCAGAGACGCTGAAAAGCGTCGGTCTGATCGAAATGCCAGTCGGGAATCCGGTTTATTACCATGGATTTTCTGTCGCCGATAATCTGCCGCAGGACCTGGTCTTCATCGTAGAGAGACTCCTGCAGCAGGACCTCCTTGGGATCCAGACGGTTCAATTCCAGGGAAAGGTATTCGTGAAACCGCTCCTTTTTAACAGACGTCGCTTTGAAATCCCCGGTGGAGAGGTCCAGGTAGGCGAAACAGGCGGTACTTCCGTAGATTCCGAAGGAGAAGAGATAATTATTCCGGCGATTGTCCAGATAATCCTCTTCCAGAACTGTTCCGGGGGTAATGATCTCCACAACTTCCCGCTCGGCAATCCCTTTTCCTTTTGGGGGAAGGGCCGTCTGCTCACAGACAGCGATCTTCTTTCCCGCCTTCAGAAGCCGTCCGATGTAGGCGGAAGCGGCATGATAGGGAATGCCGCACATGGGTATGTTGTGCCGTTTGGTCAAGGTAATATTGAGGATCCCGGAGACTTCCCTGGCGTCCTGTTCGAACATTTCATAGAAGTCCCCGAGGCGAAAGAAGAGAATGGCGTCGCGGTTTTCCTGTTTGATGCGCCTGTATTGGCGCATCATGGGGGTTGTATCTGACATCGAAAGGCCGGATCAGCCTCCGGCGTTTCTCATGAGCCGCTGTATGACAAGATCGGTAATATCAGCGTCCTTGGAAAAAAAGAGGATATTGGGATCCTGCGCCTTGTAGATTACCGCGTAGCCTTCCTGCTCCGCCACATAACCGATGGCCTGCAGGATCTCCGAAGAGAGAGATGATGATGCCTGCATGCTCTCCTTCAGACGGTTGATGCGGTTTGTCATTACACTGTGATAGTCCTTCAGGTATTCCTGTTTTTCATCGATCTGCTTTTCAATCCTCAAAACCAGAGACTCGTTGCTGTTTCGCTGGGCGTCCAGCTTGTCTTCCTTGAGCTTGTCAATCTGATTGATGATGTTACGCCGTTCTTCCTCGTAGGTGGTCTGAAGTTCTTCGATTTTCCTGAAGGAGACGGACTCCCGGAAGTACTGACTGAAAATCTTTGAAAGATCGACAACCCCGACCCGGGATATAACCTGGCTGTACCCTGAACTGAGAACAAGGGTCAGCAGAAGCGCAGAAATAATTCGTTTCATCTATCCTTTCCTTTGCCTGGATAAATTGTAATGTTCCCTTCCAGCGATTACTACTATACCCGTTCTACATGGTCATGGTAAAGGCAATTATGAAATCAAGACCTGAATCGGGATCATCCTCATCCTTGAAAAGAGGTCCCGGCTGCCATTCGATTCCGTCATCAAGGATCTTGAAGCGTTTGGCAAAATAGAATCCCAGGGGAATACCGGGGATGGTAAGCTTCAAACCGCTTCCCAGGGTAAACTTGAAATCTTCGAGCTGCATGTCCCGGAACTCCTCCAGCCCCAGGTGGGGATCATTTTCGTCCCGGAGATACATCACTGTTGCACTCGCGAAGTTATCGAACCAGAGGAACTGCTCAAATATGGGAAAGGTCAGATTGAGCCTGCTGTCCCATCTGCTCTGCCCCCCCAGGACCCTGGGCCATCCGAGGGCGACGGTCATGCCGTCGATATAGAGCAGGTCGGCGTCTGTTGCCGCCAGATCACCGTTGAACTGGGGCAGAATAAAGGCGAATTCGGTATGAAAACCGAGGATCGAACGAAAGCGATAACTCTTGCCGATTATTGTATCCAGCAGGGTAAAATAGATATCCCCGGTGGTGGTGGAGCGCAGGTAATCCCGGGTCGACGGAAGAAAACCTCCGGTATAGGTAAACCGCTGGTTCAGATAGTAACCCTTTGAGGGATTATAGATGAGGTCTCTGGTATCGAAGGAGAGGGAGGTCCACAAACGGGTAATGGGAAGCCAGGTTTCCAGGTTATCCCGGACGTCGGAGCTATAGGGACGGTATACCTCGTCGTCGTACCAGATATAGTTCAGGGATGTGGAAAGTCCGGTACCGAGACCGATCCGTCCGAGCCAGGTATTCCAGGTATAGCCGGTGCTGACCCCCAGAGAGGCTTCGTAGGAATCATATTCCATAAGATAGTCTGAGTTGACCCCCTCACCATTCTCGATGGCCCACTCGTACTCTTCATAACTGTCGTAGGGATCCGGTGCACCGATGTTGTTCGGCGCTATCAGATCCTGATAGGCACCGTCGATCAGGAGGTGTTCAAAACCGAAGTTGATGCCTCCGTACCAGCGATGGCCAAAAAGCCAATTTTCCTTGAATGCAAGGTCGATGCTCTGGCTCTGGGTCGAAACTTCAGCCCCGATGGAGATCTCCTGGCCCCGGCCGAGGAAGTTTTTGTCCGCCAGATTGATAAAGCCCACCATGGGAAACCCGGTAATACCCCCGGTAAAGGAGATACCGAAGTTGAGATCGATGGTTTTACCCTCTTCCACGTTGATAACCAGGTCCATGAGGTTATCCACACTGCCGGCAGGGGTTTCGGGATTAACGGCTGAGAAATACTGGGTGTTGTAAAGATTCTGCAGCCCCTGGACAATCTTTTCCCTGGAAAAAACGTCCCCCACTTCAAGGGGAATTTCCCGCTCGATTACATGGTCTTTTGTTTTTGTGTTTCCCTTTATGATGATATTCTCAATGTGGGCCCGTCCTCTTTCGACGATTTCCACCACATAGGAGATACTGCGTTCCTGCTCGTTACGGATTTCCCGCCGGTCTATCTGGTTGAATATGTAACCGTCGTCAAAGTAGAGGTTCGCCACGCGGGTAAAGTCGGCCTGCAGGGCAGTCCGGTTCAAAACCGCACCCTTTTCCTGGCGAATGAGCTCCTGAAGTTCTTCGTCGGTGAACAGGGTATTTCCCTGAAACTCCACACCTCCGTAGGTGTACTGGGAGCCCTCTTCTATATAGAAGGTGATGTCCACATAGTTTCTGTCCTCGTCCTCCTGTTCGGGGGTGGGAGTCTGCCGTACTTCGACAATCTGGGCGTCCACGTAGCCCCGTTCCCAGTAGTAGGAGAGAATAATGCGCTTGTCCTGTTCAATGGTGCTTTCCTGGTATATACCGCTGGAGAAGAGTCCCTGTTCCTTGGTCTCGAGGCGCCGTTTAAGGGTGCTGTCGGAGACGAAACTGTTTCCGGAAAAGTAGATATTTTTAATACGGGTCTGAGCACCTTCGTTTACGTCGAAATAGACGACAGCCCGACCCTCCTGGTTTTTTTCAAAACGTCCGCTTACCTCGGCATCGGGGTAGCCTTTTTCGATATAGAGGGTACGAATGGCCTCGGCATCAAGACGGACCTTGTTGCGGGTTACCATATCGTCCCGTTTGAGAAGTACGGTATCGAGGATCTCAGAATCCCGCAGGTTTTTATTACCGTTTATGATAATCTCATCAACCAGGGGTCGTTCCTTTACGGTGAACTCGATTACAACGGAATCCGTACCCTGACTGCCTTCCACCGCATCGATGGAATAGCTTTCAAAATAGTCCAGGGCAAAAATCTTGCTTTGGAGCTCCCAGGAAAGGGTATCGGTAAAGGGTTCGCCGATATACTGGTTGGTTATACCTTCAAGATCATATTCACTGACGGACAAAAGACCCTCGAAGCGGATATCCTCGATGGGTTTCCCTACCCACCAGTTATCTTCCTGGGTCCACGCGCTAAGACAGAGTATTAATAGTACAAAAACAAGCAGCGTCTTACGCATACCGGCTCCTTTAGAATGATAACGACCACGAGAGCCCCACCTTCGCAGTGGTAATACTGGAAACTATATCACGAAAATCCGGATACACCGCCACATCGAGCAGGAAAAATGGTGTTTTCCATTCCAACGATATTTCCGTTTCCAGAGAATAGATATCCTCTCCGCTATAAGTGGAAAAAAACTGCTCGTTCGACTGAACCTGAAGCATGGCTTCAAGAAAAACATCGTCGCCAAAGTACTTTCCCAAAAATAGGGTTGTGTTGTCAAGATAGCGTCCCAACTGATTCGATGGTATGCTTCCGTGCTGGGTACTCTGCTCCTCCACAACCATCCGGTCCAACAGAATATTCTGCAGAATCTGAGTTCGTATACTGAAAAGATCGAGATTGAATATCTCTTTCATGGACTGTTCAAAGGACCGCACAATTCCCAGCTGGCCGATTAATAAATCGCTGGTCTGAATAAGGGCATCCGAAGGGGTAATCGGTTCGCCCGTACTGCCGCCGAAAATCGAGTACCCCAGCAGGGCTGCTATTTCGGCATCTGTTTTACTCGGCGTCGCTTCAAAACGGGGTGAAAACTGACTGAAAGGCCGCTCATCCACAACCAGAAAGATCTGTACACTCTTCCCTTCCTCGTCGATCTCCCGCAGTTCCGCCCGGGCGGAGAGCAGCGGATCAAACTTGATTTCGTTTTCATTGAACCTGACCGCTCCTTCGGTAATAAAGAAGTTCCGCTGAAAATAGAGGATAATCCCTCCCTGGATTTCCACGTCCCCCAGCACCGCCAGGGTTTCACTGCCGCTGTCGTATTTCACCGTCATCTCCTGACCTGTTTTCGCAAAACTGCGCAGGATCGGAAGATTTGCCGACGGCCAGAGAAACTCCACGCTGCGACCCGTTATAAAGGTAAAATCGGTGCGCAGGGTGTGGGGCGAAGACGGAGGCGGAGTGGGCAGTTCTTCATTGGTAAGGGTGAGTACCGCAGAACTCAGTGTCAGTCGTCCGCCCAGTTCCGTACCGCTCCGGTCTCCCAGGATATTGAAACTGCCGATGGCATAGCCGTCCAGCTTGAGCTGGCCGATATCGGTTTTTACATGTACCCCGCGGTTTGGTCCTGTCCTTATGCGTATGTCGTAGGTTGCCGGTACCCAGTGCTCCATGGCAAAGGACAGATCGGCGTTGACGCTTCCGGTTCCCACCGGAAGAGAAAGATTGTTTATCGACAAGGTCTTCTCTTCAAGCCGAAGCTGACCGTCAAAGGGTCCGACTGCCTCGGGAATTACCGGTGATTCAGCGGATATATCCCGGGCAAAGAGAAGACCGTCAAAATCCGGATCGTTCATGGGGCCGCTGACCTTTATGTTTTCCCCGCTGACGGTTCCGCTGTTCAGGTAAAAATACGGAAAGCGGAAGCCTCCCTGCAAAGGCTCGACATCAAGGGTGATTTGTTCCAGTTCGGCATTGATGTTTCCCTCTTCCAGGCTTCCATTCAAACGAAGCTGAAGAGGCAGGGGTTCAACCAGGGCCAGGGAGAACTCCCTGTTTTTATCAAGGGTACCAGACACCGAATTCCCGGGACCGCCGTAAAAAGCAAACAGTTCTCCGTCATACCCGAAACTTATTTCCCAGGGCTCTTTTTGATCGTTTCCCAGCTGGATGTCCCGCACCGAAAGTCTGCCGTCGAAGGGATTTCTGATAATCTCGTCCAGACCCAGACGCTGCGGGATTGCGGCAGTATCCATGCTCAGTTCCACGGTACTTCTGAGCATGTCCTCCTGGAAGGGCAAACGCAACTCTCCGCGAAACTCCACATCCCCTTCCTGAAAACGGAGGGCGCCCCTTCCCTGCTGCAGGTTCATTCCGAGATATTCCAGTTCGAATTCCCGAATATCCATACGCTCGGAATCAAGGGTGAATACCGTTCTGAAGTTGAAGGGATCCTGATTCAGCTCCCCTTCTTCGAGTTCAAAACGTGCATAAATATCCGGCTGTTCCAGGGCACCGGTCAGGGTAACATCCCCGGAGAAGTTCCCCTGTACCGGGGACTCGCCAAAGCGGCGCAGGGGTGCGTTCCTGACGGAGAAATCGGACTCCAGCTGACCGTCCTCCAGGGAGAGGACTGCCTGATACTGCTCTTCACTGTCCCTGGAAAAAAGCTGAAGCCAGCCATCACCCCGGAGGGAAAGAAAATCCCCGGGTATGAAGCTGTCCAGGGCAAAATACCCGTTTCCCCTGACAGCGGAAATATCATCAGAATATTCAATATTGTAGATATTTATCCGGTTGGGGTCGGCTACCATGGAGAGACTCAGCGAGTCGTCCCCCCGGGTGAAGGGGAAATTCCGCAGGGAAGAATTCTCGAACCTGACCAGCCAGTATCCGAAATCCCTGTAGTATCCCCGGGAGGTAAGATCAAGGTGAGAGGTTTCACGGGTGAAGGGTATGGGGAAATCCCGGGTTTTAATGTAAAATCGCCTGGTATCTCCAAGATCGATCAGGAATGTTTCTATGTAATCTCCCTGCAGGACCAGACGTCCGTCTCCGTAGCTTCCACGGACCTGGTAGGGAATATCCTGAAGAGTGGCCGTCGCGGCAAATCGGATACCTTCGTCCGGGTCGGACTGCAGATTTACTGCGCCTTTTGCCTGGTACTGATTATACAGCAGCGAATCCACGTTCAAATCAAAACCTTCGTTGCTCCCGCTGAACTGAAAGGTAATCCTCCGGTTGGGATCCTGCGGATGATCCACCAGGGCATTGGGAAGATAAAATGCGTAATTGTCCCCCTCCTGGTAATGGAAAAAAGAACTGCTCCATCGCAGATTCTGCCGATTCAGCAGTTCGGGGGTCTGCCGGCCGGAGAAAAGCCTGACACTGGCATCAAGGGGAATGTCCTGGATTCGTCCGGTGTTCTGCAGAAAACCCGTGTCGGCATAAAAACCGCCTTCAAGACTGACATAGCCGCGGCCGGTATCGGCTGATTCCACAGGGACCAGGAAATCATACTCCCAATCATCTCCGTTCCGACCGATATTCCCGCTCAGGCCCGGAAAAAGCACATCCCCCACTCTGAGTCCCCCGCCTGCTGTTACGGTGGATCCTGAACGCCGGAAGTCAAGATCGCCGTTCAGGAAAGCCCCGGTGGGAAGAATCACGTCCCGCAGCCTCAAGCCCCCCGAAGGAAGGAGTGAATCCATCAGGATGTCCCCCTGAAAGGTCAGTCTTCCCCTGTCAGATTCTATATAGAGCGGATTCATCGCAATGCGCCGGGTATTTCCCTCAAAATTAATCCGCCCGTCAAACAGAACGGGAAGTTCACTCCGGGACAGGTCGAAAAGCAGATCCCCCCGGTAATCCAGATCAGACAAATCGAGGTTAAAGGCTGCTTCCGCATTTCCGCTCAGAACAGCGTCGAACCAGGGTCTGTAATCTGTAAGAGCTCCCCGGGGAAGGAAAAAACCTGAAGGACGGAAATCCTCACCCAGGAAGCTGAGTCTGAGTCTCCGTCCGGCCGCTTCGTACGCCAGCTCAAGATCAAAGGGTTCCCGATCCTGGATTTTTCGTACCTGAACCCGGGAGGGAGAATATTCAACGAAGAAGGTAATTCGAGGCAGATCAAAGAGACTGCTCTGGATATCCCGCATCATAAGGGAAAAATCACCCCGCCGTCCCGACAGATCCATCCCCCCGGACGCAGACAGATAGGACTGAAATTCGCTGAACAGGGTATCGGAGCGGCTGTCGGAATACCCGGCGTCTCCCCGGACCTCAAAGCTGAACCTTTTTTCTTCGCGGTGTATATCGAAGAAAAGCCGATCGATACGGGCTATCCTCCCACCGTCGACAAAGGAGAATGAGAGGTTTCGCCCGCTGATGACCAGGCCTTTATTGAGTTTTTCTCCAAACAACTCCCCCGCCGGGCCTGGTGTGGGGGAAGTCGTCAGGTCCCGGACAAGACGGAGGAGGTCCTGATCCTGCTGCAAATTAAAACCCAGGGCGGTATTTTCCAAGCGGATCTCCCGCACTGCCTGCAGAGGTTCCCCGGAAAAGAGATCAAACAGATTATAGGTGATCCTCAGTTTACGGATGACTAGCAGCGCTTCATCCGGAGATCCGGGATCGAATATTTTCAGATCCCGTATTTCCAGGTGCCGGAATACCGCCGGAGAAATACTGCTGTAGGTAATGTTTCTGCCTGTTCTTCCTTCCAGATATTCAATCAGCTGATGCCGGAACTCAAGCATGCTCCGGTCCAGGGCCTTCTGAAAGGGCCAGAGAATGACAACGGTAAGACCGATGAGCAAGAGAAGCAACAGAACCTGTATTATATGTATATTCCGCCGTGACAATGCCATTATATAATCCGGGCCATCCGGGTCTGGACTGAACTCACCATACTATTGTACCAATATACTACACTATTGATGGGGATCGCTGCCATGCCGCGGAGGAACTGATGGAAAAAATCAACAACTTCTTTGTTATTGAAGGACTGGACGGATCCGGAACTACAACCCAGCTTCATCGCATCGGCCGAAGAAGCGAGGGCCTTTCTCCGGTGCTTTTTCCAACCTTTGAACCGACGGACAACCCCATTGGACAACTGATACGAAAAATCCTCCATAAGGAAGTGACGGTTCCCCATGATACCCTGATGCGCCTTTTTTCCGCGGACCGCTCCCTTCATCTCTTCGAAAAAAACCATGGGATTCTGGACCGTATAGCCTCGGGAGAAACAGTCCTCTCGGATCGTTATCTTTTTTCCAGTGTTGCCTATCAGTCCCTCTATGCCTCCCTGGATGATGTCCTTCAGCTTAACCACTTTCCTCTTCCCCAGCGGGTTTTTTTTATTGAACTGTCGCCGGAACTCTGTGCTTCCCGCCGAAAAACCCGCTCCAAAGAGGAACTCTTTGACGAAACGGAGATGCAGCGAAAGATCCGGGACAACTATTACCGTGCCTTCGAATGTTTCCCGGACCTTGATATTCAGATTATCGACGGGAGCGCCTCCATAGATGAGATAACACGGATTATCTGGAGATCCCTGCCGTATCCGCCGATAGAATAAATGTGAGGACTCTGGTAATTCTTCTTTTATCAATACTTGTTTTCCCACAGGTGGCGTCCGCCTACCCGGTACAATATGCGGAGCAATTCTACAAGCTGTTCCATACCCAGTTGTACCGGTATCCGGAGAATTACGAGGAAAACATCTGGTACCTAGAACGGGCCCTCACGTCCGATTTCTGCAACCCTCTGTATGCCCTTGGCCGCCCCATCAACGATTCCACGGACTGGGCAAAGTACCGGGCACTTTTCAAAATGCACGTCAATCTGAAAATAATCGAACAGTATCGTGGGCTTGCAGCCAAGTTCAATCGGGAGAAGGCCTACTTTTTTAATGCTCCCTGGAAAGAGGAAAACCTGGAAAGCCTTAAAATCGCTGAGCACTTTTTCAGGGCAGCCCTCTATTACTGGCCCGAGGCCCGTCGATGGGCCCGGAATGCTTCCACAAAACCCTGGGATCATTACGAGGGGATTGAGGCCTGGGAAGATGAACGCTACAGGATAATGCAGGGTGAGCTGGATTACGGTGAAATAATCCGTATGGACCTGGAACACCTTGGCAGAGTCAGGGCCGAGTTTGAGGCCATGGATGAAAACACCTACTGAATGAACATGGCATCTCCATAGGAGAAAAAACGATACTCCTTCCGTACGGCCTCTGCATATGCCTCCAGAATGACTTCTCTCCCTGCAAAGGCTGACACCATCACCAGCAGGCTGGAACCGGGGGTGTGAAAGTTGGTAAACATATGATCCACTATTTTGAATCTGTAACCCGGTGAAATAAAAAGATCCGTCGAATTCCTGCCCGCAGCCAGTTTTCCTTCAGAAAAAGCGGATTCCAGGGTCCGAACCGTGGTCGTACCCACCGCAACGACAGGGCGCTTCTCTCTTCGTGCCCGGTTCACCGCATCCGCTGTTTCGACGGATACCTCGTACTCCTCCGTATGCATACGGTGGTCAGACAGGTGCTCAGTACGGATAGGCGCAAAGGTCCCTATTCCCACATGCAGGGTAACGTAGCGTATCTCTGCCCGTTCCCGAATACGGTGGAGAATTGCCGGGGTAAAATGAAGACCCGCGGTGGGTGCGGCGACTGAGCCTTCCTCCCGGGAATAGACGGTCTGGTAGCGTTCGCTGTCGCTTTCGTCCGCAGAACGCCGAATATACGGAGGAAGAGGAATGGCTCCATTGCGTTCCAGGTAGGCCTTATCCAGGGGAGGATCAAAACGCAGGATGCCCCGATCTCCGGGTTTATCCACAAGAACAGCCTCCACCCCTTCGGGAAAACTGTAGCGACGGCCGATCTTCTGCCGCTTGCGCCTCTGAACCACGGCATCCCACAGCCCGGGCTCCCTCTCTTTCAGCAGCAGGAACTCCACGCTGCCGCCGTTTTCGGTTCTGCCGAAGATCCTGGATTTTCTTACCCGGGTATTGTTGAATACAACAAGACTGTTCTCCGGGAGGAGTTCAGGAAATTCCGCCATAACATGGTCGGAGCTTGTGCCTGTTTTTCTGTCCAGCAGCAGTAATCTGGATTCTCCCCGGTGCTCCGGAGGAAACTGGGCAATCAGATGTTCCGGTAAATCAAAAGAGAAATCCCTGGTCAGCACTCCGCTCTCCCGCTTCAATTTTCAGGTGTTCATAAGCCAGGTCGGTTACCATCCTACCCCGGGGAGTCCGCTGAAGGAAACCCCGCTGAATCAGGTAGGGTTCATAAAAATCTTCAAGAGATTCAATGGCCTCCCCCACGGATATGGCGAGAGTTTCGGCACCCACGGGACCTCCGTTATAGCGGCTGATGATGGTAGCGAGGATCTGCCTGTCCAGGCGTTCAAGACCGTACTCGTCGATCTCCAGCCGCCCCAGCCCCTCCTCCACTATCTTCTCCGTTACAGTTCCGTCACCGGATTTTCCCAGAATCTGCGCAAAATCCCGCATCCTTTTCAGCAGCCTGTTTGCGACCCGCGGGGTTCCTCTGGCACTCATAGCCAGCCTGGCCACAGCGCCGGGGGTTACGGAGGTTTCCAGAATACCGGCTGTACGCCTGATTATCTTTTCCAGGTCAGCGGTCTCGTAGAAGTTCATACGGAAGGAGATTCCAAAACGGCTGTACAGGGGACCCGCCACCTGACCTGCCTTTGTGGTTGCCCCTATCAGGGTAAAATGGGGAATCTGGATTCGGATTGTCCTGGCAGCCGGCCCCTGTCCGATAACCCAGTCTATCTCGTTGTCTTCCATGGCGATGTAGAGCATCTCCTCCACAACCGGCTTAAGACGGTGGATTTCGTCGATGAAAAAGACCGAGTTCTCCGTAAGAGAAGTCAAAATCCCCGCCAGGTCCTTCGGTTTGTCCAGGGCAGGAGCAGAGGTCGCTTTGAACTCCGCCTTCATTTCGGCAGCCACGATTCCCGCCAGGGTTGTCTTGCCCAGCCCCGGAGGTCCGGCCAGAAAGAGGTGATCCAGAGCCTCGCCTCGCTCCCGGGCGGCGCGGATAAAGACCGACAGGTTCTCCTTAAGTGAAGGCTGACCCAGGAATTCTCCCAGGGTGGCAGGCCGCAGGGAGAGCTCTTTTTCGTCCTCCGCAGTAAAATCGCCCCGCAGGAAGCTGTCATTCTCCATGCTATGCTCCTGCGCCCCGGCTCAACAGGACGATGGCTTCCCGCATGAGGCGCCCTTCGGCTTCTTCTTTGTCGATATCCTCGGGAAGCTTATTAATCAGGGACCGGACCGCTTCGGCGGCGGCGTTCCGGTCAAAGCCCATATCCGCAAGGGCCGATATTATATCTCCGTGGGGGCCGCCGGCTGCAGCATCGGCAGAGACAATGGTACCCTGCAGGGCAAGGATGATCTTCTGGGCAGTCTTTTTTCCGAGCCCCGGAATTGAGCTCAAAGATGCAATATCTCCCTCCTCAATGGCACTCGCCAGACGACGGGAAGGAAGACCGGAAAGGATCTTTACTGCCAGACTGGGGCCTACACCGGAAACCTTCAGAAGTTTCGTGAAAACCGTCCTCTCGGTCTCGTCGGCAAAGCCGTAGAGTTTCATGGCATCTTCTTTATGGTGAAGATATACAAGAAGACGCTGACGGGAGCCGGGCTGCAGAGATTGAAGTGCGCCGCTTGTTACAGACAGGATATATTCGACCCCGCCCACATCAATGCAGCATTCGGAGCTGCGTATCTCGGTTATTGTTCCAGTAAGACTGTTGTACATTAATCTTCTTTCCCCTCTGCCGTCTGTTCCGGAGACAGGTAGTTGTACCGGCAAACCGCAGCTGCAAGAGCATCAGCGGCATGATCCGGCCTGGGAGGATCCTTTAAACCGAGGATGAGCCGGAGGAGCTCCTGCATCTGCTCCTTGTCAGCCCTGCCGACCCCTGCAACTGCCTGTTTAATCATGGGGGGAGAGAATGCCTCCACCCTCAGGTCCAGCTCTTCGCAGGTAACAAGGACCACCCCCATAGCCTGGGCGACGGGTATCGCGGAGGTCTGGTTCTTGGCAAAATAGATGCTCTCTATTCCGACGATCTCCGGTTTATATTTTCGGATAATATCTATGAGCTCCCGCCGAATAGTCAAAAGACGACGCCCGTTCAACTCCCTGGCCGAAGTAGTGATACTCCCGTGGGAAACATGCCGCAGTCTGCTGCCTCTGGCGTCGATTATACCCCAGCCCGTATTGGCCAATCCCGGATCAATCCCGAGGACCCTCATTAATCTTCAGGCATCTCGAAGTCATCGGGGATATCGATATTCGTTGAAACCGACTGAACGTCATCATGATCGTCAATACGCTCGATGAGCCGCATGACCTTGGCGGTGGATTCGGTGTCCAGACTTACATAGGCTTCCGGAACCAGGCTTACCTCGGCCATCTCTTCGGTGAATCCTGCGCCCTGCAGGGCTGTAAGGACCTCTTCGAAGCTTTCAGGCTCGGTGGTGACCTCGATACTGTCTCCCTCGTGACTGACATCTTCGGCGCCTGCCTCGAGGGCTGCTTCAAAAATGGCTTCTTCAGAATACTCGGCCGCATTGTAGGCAATAATGCCCTTGCGCTTGAAAAGGTAGGAGACACATCCTGTTTCTCCGAGGCTGCCGCCTCCCTTGGTGAGGATACTCCGGATATCCGCGGCGGTTCTGTTTTTGTTATCCGTAAGAGCCTCGATCATGATGGCGACCCCGCCGGGTCCATAGGCTTCATAGGTAAGTTCGATATAATCGACCCCTTCTATTTCACCTGTTCCCTTTTTTATAGCCCGGGCGATATTATCCTTGGGCATATTGGCCGCCTTGGCCTTGAGCACCGCAGTCCTCAGCCGAGGATTGGCTTCTTCGTCTCCACCGCCCATTCTGGCTGCAACGGTAATCTCCTTTATAATCTTGGAGAAAATCTTTCCCCGTTTGGCGTCCGCAGCGCCCTTTTTATGCTTAATAGATGCCCATTTACTGTGACCGGACATACTGTCTCCTTGTTTATTCTCGAGTGGGATAATTGTAACACAGAACAGTAGCATAGACAAAAAATTGCTGTCAAGCAAAGGGATTAAGGGATTCCAGCTCCTTCCAGGCATCGAGAAAGAACCTGTCCTGAATCCAGAAGGCTTCCGGACCAAGAGCAAGCCTGCCCGCTTCAGTATCGATGGAAAGACTGTCCGCCCAGACACCCAGGGTTCGGGGGATAATGTCCCGGAGGCTGTGTCCGAAGCGTCTTTCGATCTTTTCCAGGGAAATTCCGCGCACCTGCCGAAACCCCATAAAGAGGTGTTCGATAAAAAATTCTACAGCGGAAGGGTATTCTATCTCCGTGTAATCCTCCGGTTTTCCCCTCAGATAAAGATTCAGGTCAGGTCGGACACTCTGATGCATCCAGCTATCATTCCCGTATAAAAGTGAAACCGCCCCGGGGCCAATACCCAGGTATGGTTCCATCTCCCAGTATGACCGGTTGTGCAGGCTCTCATTTCCAGGCTTTGCATAGTTGCTTACCTCGTAATGCAGGAAACCCCTGGACTCAATATCCCGGGGCAGACTGTCATTCCGCGCTCCGATCTTCCCGGTGCGAAGAGCAAGGGGAGTACCCTCCTCGAGGCTGAGATCGTAGAGAGATATATGCTCAATTCCCGAAAGGGGCAGCATGGCCAGCTCCTCCTCCAGGAGCAGGGACGCACTTTCCGGGAGTCCGCGAATCAGGTCGATACTGAGCTTCCCCTTCCAGTTTTTCCCGAGCAGATCGAAAGCGGCGTACACCGATTTCAGACTGCCCCGTCTTCCCAGGAACTTCCTGGAGGGCCCGTGAATGCTCTGTACCCCCATACTTAACCGGGTTACCGGATAAGCGGAAAAGAGGTCCAGATGATCCCTGCTCAGGGATTCAGGATTAACTTCAACGGTCCACTCAAGGGGAAGCTTCCCCCCTGCCCTGGCTATGGCGGAGAAAATCATCTCCAGAGATTCCGGTGTCAGACTTGTGGGAGTGCCTCCGCCGATATAGACCGTGGGAAACTCATCAATCTTCAGCCTGTCACAAAAAAAGCTCAGCTGCCTGACAAGCGCCCTGGTAAAGGCTTCTTTATCCTCTCTGCTTCGGCAGTCCAGGGAAAAAAAATCGCAGTAATCGCACTTTGCACTGCAAAAAGGTATGTGAACATACAGAGCCGGTTTCATGCCGGTGTTCAGAAAAAAGGAAGAGGCCAATAGGTGAACAGGATCTTCCCCAGGACCGCCCTCAGGGGAACCGGTCCCCACAGGCGGGAATCGTCCATTACTCCACGGTTGTCGCAGAGCAGAAAATACTCATTCTCCCGGAGCACTATCCGGGAGAAATCGGAGTTTCCAGGGTAAGCTGATTCCCAGCCGGGGATTCCTTCAGGAAGCGTGAGAGAGTATTCTTCCTTTGTCAGCCTATCCTCCCTCAGAAACTCATCCTCCCCGGAGGGCCTGCAAAACACCCTCCCGTCTTTCATATAGAGGGTGTCGCCGGGGATCCCGATGATCCTGCGGACAATCAGGGAATCGCCGCGGTGTGCGCCAAGGATGGACTCCATGTTGATCTTCTGAAAACTGATTATTCCAAGAACCCTGTCCAGAGCGATGAACCAGGGGGAAGGAGAAGAATCGTATCCAGGCCGGGCGAGGACAAGATCTCCCCTTTCCGGCCTTCCGGCGGCAAAATAACGTTTCTGAGAAAGGCCGAAACTCAAACCATAGGGGAGCGCCGCACCAAGCAGGCGGTCACCGTTATGGAGAGCAGGCTCCATTGCCTCTCCGCGCATCTCCAGGCTGCTTATACCGGCAATCGATAGAAGGCCGACAAAAATAAAAAACCCGGCCGCTGTAATAAGGATTTTTTTTATCCGGGTCCGCTGTTTTTTGCCCCGCACATAAGCTGAATAGCGGGAGAAGCCGCCGTTTTGCTGAAACATGATAGAAGACGCTATCAGAAAAATCCTCTCCCTTCAACTGCTGCACAGGCCATGTACTTGCGTAAACCCGGGAATTTACCGTAGACTCACAGACCTGTATGGAAGGCAAAAAGATCCTGGCGGACAACAGAAAGGCCCGCTTCAACTACATGGTCCTCGATTCTCTCGAATGCGGTATAGCCCTGCAGGGTACCGAGGTAAAATCCATGCGGGCCGGAAAATTCTCTTTTACAGACGCCTACGCCCGCATACGCAACGGTGAACTGTGGCTGGTTGGATTTCATATCACCCCCTATGAGTTCGGGAATATTTTCAACCATGAACCGGTACGGGAACGCCGGCTTCTGGCGCACAAAGACGAAATCAAGCGTCTGCAGCGCAAGGTTGACGAGAAAGGTCTGACTCTGGTACCCCTGAAGTTCTATCTGAAGGGGGGTATTGTAAAACTTGAACTGGGAGTCTGCCAGGGAAAGAAACTCCATGACAAGCGGCAGTCCATCAAGGAACGGGATGACAAGCGCGCCGCGGACAGGGAGTTCAAGCAGCGGCTGTAAACTACTTGATGATTCAGTATCATTTGCGTATATTATGGAAGATCCCTGACGTGCAGAACAGTCATCAGATGGGGGGTGTCAAGGTTTCGACTGCGAGATGCAGAGTCATGGGTTGCAGGTGGAGCGGTTAACTCCTTAAACTGCCACAAACAATAACTGCTGACAATTACGAAGCAGACTACGCAATCGCGGCTTAATTAAGCCTCGTCGGGTACCCGGGATGCCGCCTTGAAGCCCGGTGTGCTTGTAATAAACCAGGGCTTACCTGAGCAGAGGCCTGTGCTGCCCGGGGACATTCAAGCAGGCTCTGGAATCGGGAAGGGCTGCCGGCTCTCCTCACCCGGTCCGAGATTAAAGAGACGGCTAAACCTGTAGAGATCTATGGCATGCCTTGTAGGACGCGGGTTCGACTCCCGCCACCTCCATTAGATAAATGTTGACGTATTAACAACTTAGGGTTATACTTATCTTGTACGTATCAGTTATGCTATCATTATATGCACTGATACGCGCAGGAGGGTATATCATGAAAAACAAAATGTTGCTTACTTTGCTGATCTTAGTACTTTTTGTCGCTTGCTCCGGCGGTGGTGCCGGTAGCGAAAGGGCCCCGCTTGTGAGCGTAAACCTTGCCGGGGCTGACGGGTATCTCCGGGTCTGGAATAGTCCCGCTGTCCTGAACGCCGTGAAAGACGCGGAAGTCAAAGAGGTGGTCTGGACTGACGAGAAAGGTGTCGAGGTCAGTGTCCCGGTCACTGAGTCAAAGCTGCTGTCTACCGATTACATGGTCTTACAGTACAGCTATGATGATTCCACCACGTCAGCGGTAGCTGACATTGTAACAGGTGAGCTGGTTGAAATCCCGGCCCCTGGTAACTGGTCGGAGATTAAATACCGTAATAACCGCATGTACTACGTCAGCGGAGGGGCGGTCCTGAACGTTGACCCGGCTACAGGGGAATCGTTCAAACTGAATGACAGCGATACCGTACCCGCCGGATACATGGTTCTAAGCGAGACGGAAACGCCCTTTATCCTGACCGGCAGCTTTAAGCGGTCATACCCCGGCGGCGTCTCACGTGAGCTTTCCGGCAGTCCTGCGGCCCTGCGACTGTATGAAGGTCTTTCCGGTGCTGAATCCGGGGGCTTGAAATCTCACTCCCTGATCTATGACGAGACCGCCGATACCTATTATATGATCCATTGGGGTGGCAATGCGTATTGGGAACAGATCATCGCTGACAACGGAAGCGTCACCGAGGGGCCGTCAACCGCCCTTTCTCACCCCTTCGCAACCGGAGCCCGGCGGGTAGGCTACGGAACGCCGACCGCTGACAATTCAGTATTTGCCGATTATGAGCATGTTTACACCCTGTCGGTTTCCGGCGGATCAATCACACTAAATGAAGCATACACCGCGACAAACTCCGGCCTGTCGGTTACAGAATCAAAATACGTGGATGGCCTCTACTATTACCAGTCAAACACAATCAATAATATGGTCTACCAGATCAGGGAATCAAATCTGGTTGACACCGACAGGGTGCTTGTCGAGGCCGGGATTTATGACCTCGAAGATTGGGACGTTGTGGCCGGGGAGCTCTTCTGGATTGACGATACGGGCTCATGGGTTATGGATTTAGCCACCGGGGATGTATCGGCGTATCAGGCGAGTGCAGTTGAGGCGGTGACGGAATGAGAGAGATTAAGTTTCGGGCATGGACTGGTAAGAAGTTCGTATACGGCTCGCGTGATGATGAAGTGAATCCTTCATGGGTGCTGGCTATGTGCAATGCGAACGGCATTGAGCCAGAACAATTCACCGGTCTCAAGGACAAGAACGGCAAAGAGATTTATGAGGGTGATATTATAGAGCATTATTCTGGTTTAGTTCCAAAAGGCGCTGATCCATACGTGAAGCAAATCGTAAGATGGAATCGATACCGTTGGGACGGCATAAACAATTTCAATGTATCAAAGATCATCGGCAACATCCACGAAAACCCGGAGCTATTGGAGAAGGCCGTCTAAATGCCCCGATACCGCGATTCAGACTATACAATTTACCCGCGGAAATTCAAAGACAAAACCGTATGGTACTACTACGCCTATGTCGACGGGGTGCGGCAACCTGGAAAATCAACCAGCATAGGCTACACGCGGGAACGTGATAGGGCGAAAACCAGAAAGCAGGCAGAGGGGAAAGTCCGGGAATTGCTGGAATACGGGAAAGGGCTTTCCGGGCCTACCCTGCGCCAGTGGGTCGAACAGCGCAATTTCTGGGACTGGCACAGGTCGGATTATATCCGGGGAATACTGGCCCGGTCGCCGAAAGATAAACCGGGGATCACACAAAGTTATTGCCGTGATGCTCAGCGGGTGACGGAAAGCAAAATCCTGCCCTACCACGGCGATAAACAGATTGACAGAATCACCGCGATGGACTGCGAGGATTTGCTTTTCGAGTGGCAGGCAACCGGGCGGGCGAATAAGACGGTAAATAACTGGAAATCGGTCTATTCAACAATCCTGGGTGAATACGAAAGGGTCCAGTTAATGAAGGACGCGCGCTCCCTGTACCGCAACCCGTGGCGGCAGGTTCGCCCGTTGGCCGTGGAAAAAAATAAGCGTGGGGGGCTCTCGCTCGATGAGGCCCGCCGGCTACTTGAGGTACCTGTTGACGATAAGTACAGCGCGGTATATTACCCCGCCATGAAGCTTGCTTTTATGACGGGGCTCCGTATTTCCGAGGTCTGCGGCATTGTCTCCGGGGACGTTAAGGATGTCGAGGTCAAACGTGGGGATCGGGTGCTTACGATGAGTTACCTGGAAATTGACCAGCAGTACAACCAAAAAATGAAGCGCCGTACACTGGTAAAAGACAAAGAGGTCCGGCAGATACCTATCACCCCGGGGATGCGCAAAGAGTTGCAGCCGTTCATGGGGAAAAAAGATCAGTACCTTTTCAGCTTCCATCCGCGCCGGGAAATTCCGATTACTGCTAACCGTCTGCGGGACTGGTTTTATAAGCGCCTTGAATCGGTCGGGATAGGCGAGGAAGAACGAAAGAAGCGGAATATCGTTTTCCATTCTACCCGCCGGTTCTTTAATACGCTTTTACGCCGTGCCCATGTTGACGATACAATCATCAGGCGGTTTACCGGTCACGATTCAGAGGCAATGACAGAGCACTATACGGATTACATTGTCCAGGATTTGCCGCTCATTGAACAAGCCCAGCGGAAATTCTTGGAAGGAAAAATCAAGGAGTGAACCTTTCCGGTACTATTTCTGAAATGGAAACGGTTTAGTTCGTGAGCGAAATTTATATACTTTTTTCGCTCAAATAAAAAAAGCCGGGACAAGCCCGGCAGTGATCAAAAGCGCGGAGAAGGACGCTTTTAATCGGGATAGTCTTTTGTTAATTTAAGATACCGTTCCCGTGCTGTGGTCTCGGAAACGCCGATTACTTTTGACAATTGTGATTTGTTTTTCACTTTCCAGTATTTCAAAAGGATCGCGTCTTCTTCGGCCGACCATATCTTATGCTGAAACTTTGACGTGTCCTCAATCTCTGCAATCTTCGCCATCATGTCTTCTGATATTTCCAGCGTATCAGGCATTGTTATTTCTGCTCTTCCGTCAGACATAGATATTCTCTCCTTGCATAGTGTTTAATCGGCATCAGAAAAGGCCGGATAAATGCTTCCCTGGATTTCTGGTCAATTTCA
Organism: Marispirochaeta aestuarii; assembly: GCF_002087085.1. Classification (NCBI taxonomy): domain Bacteria; kingdom Pseudomonadati; phylum Spirochaetota; class Spirochaetia; order Spirochaetales; family Spirochaetaceae; genus Marispirochaeta; species Marispirochaeta aestuarii. The sequence goes on from NZ_MWQY01000003.1 coordinate 94,456, forward strand.
ATTAGGCTGATACCGAAATCATATTTCCACGTTCTAAGCTTCCGGGTAAAGCTGGACTGCCGCGGGCCTCTCATTTGCAGAGCGGGGGCAATGTAGACGATACGCATAAAGCCGCGCCTGGAGTCTGCTGTCTCGACTTTAAAACAATAATGATCGTGAGCTCTGAGCAGGATGTCAGCTGACTGGTAATCTTCGAATTCAGCCTGCAAAATATCGTTTATCAATTCTTTCTGCATTTGCGTTTGCTGGCCGTAGGGGATATCGCTTCTCCCGACTACATGCCGGACGTGGATCTTTCTGCCATAGACTTCAAGCCTCAATTCGTCGTGGGCCTTGAGTCCGAAAGCGCCAGCTAAAATGTCCTCATACGCTGTATCACCGTCAGTGTGGAAACCGGTTCCCTTGACGATATGTATGCGGTCAGCTTTCGGCAGGCTGATTATCTGCTCAGCCATCCGGCACTGTTCGCCGATATCTGTTGTCAGGTGTGATGTGGTTTCTTTTTTTCCGGGGCCGTCGATTGCGTCGCCGTTGACAATTAAATCATCAACTGGGCCTATCTGCTCGACAATTGACTGGTAAAAATGCCATGCGGGAATTTGCCAACTGGTGCAATCGTTCCTGTGCCAATCCGGAGGCGTTAATCCGAGCAAGTGCCCGCAGTGCATATCGTTGATCAAAAGAGTCCTGTGGTATCTCGGCATAGGCTACTTTTTAAGCGCATTCCTCAGATCGCGCATTTCGGTTGTAAAGTGTTCAAACTGGCTTGACCACATCTGGAAAAGTTTCGTCTGTTCTTTCTCAAAGGCGGCTTTCCATTCGATATGATTATCCCTGAGACTGCCAAGCGACTGCGCAAAGGTGTCCATATATTTTGACAGGTTATCGACGTTGCGGGTAAGGTCCGTTATCTTGGCGCCTAATTCATCTTTCAGGACGTCAACTTTCCCGTCAATCTCGGATATGTCGTTTTCAATTTCAACGCGATTTTCCTCCAAGTTGCGGATCCGTGGCTCAAGGCCGGCTACGACCTTTTCGATTGTCGAGAGCATCAGCCAGGATTTGATTATCAACGCGATTGAGGCTATAAGCGTAACGGGTATTCCGATAGCAACAAGTTGATCGATAAATTCCATTCTTCTTTACCCCCTACACTGCAACAATTTTATAAACAAAAAAGATCAGCTCCATGGTGGTTGGCCGATTGTTTCCGAGCGTGGTATCTATCTCGCCGCGAATCGAAAGACGCCTTTCCGCTTTGGCAATTTTTACGCCCTGCTCAATGGTAAAAACATCAGCATCCTCTGCGGTCAAATCGTCTCCTTCGAGATTAACAATAACCGGGTTGGCAGAATCTACGGCCACATCTTCCCGACTGTTTTTCACATTCCCGTTTTTGTCGGTCAGCGTCCATGTGACAGTGCCAGCATTCGGGGTTGTTGCCGCCTTCGCTTCATCCCTGAAAGTAAACTCAGGCGAATAGCTACTCCCTGCCGGGACTGACACACGGTCTATCTGGTAGGCGTTCGGCATTTAGTCCTCCGTGATATCCAGTTCACCAGCTCCGAATTCGGGTGTTATGCCGTTTGATACATTCAGGGTTGCCGAAAGAGCGCCAGAGTATAGGAGCTTGCCGGTTCCGGTTTCGGAAGTCCCGATGCCGAAGTATGTAATCGCGTTTGTTCCTCCGGTACACGCCCCGAAAGTTATAGCCGCAGCATTGGCCGCAGCGTTCCCGGTAACGGTCCAGCCGCCGGAAGTACGAGCAACCGAGACGCGACCATATCCGGTATAGTCCGCTTCCGACGTTGACTGGTTCCCCGCCTCTCCTGGGTCCGCAGTATGCAGACTGACGTAAAGCACCCCGGCAGCAGATGATCCACGCAGTCCGGTAGCATCGCCGACGTTTGCAATATTCGTATTGTTAAGCAGCAGCAGTAAAAGCTCATTCTCAAAGGTATTGGATTTGCTCATTTCATCCCCTCACTTAATTCAAGTTGCGGCCCCGTACGGATGCCGTTATTCCTGTTCGCAAAACAGAGCAAGCAATACCGGTGCCCTGCCGCGTAAACTCAATTGTGATTTCCCCTATCGGGATATTTGCCCCGTCGCGGAGTGTACCGGTTAATGTTGCGACGCCTGCCGCCTGCCCTGATAAAGCGCCGACACCGGAAAGCGTACCGGTGATGGTAACCGTACCGGCTGACAGGCCAGATAATGCGCCTTTTGCTTGTAAAGTCCCGGTGACGACCGAAGAACCGGCCGCAACTCCTTGTAGGTTTCCGGTCGGTGCCGCGTTGTGGAGAGTACCGGAGGCAATACACGACCCCTCGGATAACCCGTTCAGTGATCCGACGCCGAAAAGGAGCGCTGTAATATCGCACGTACCGGCCGCAGAACCGGAGAGAGATCCAGTACCAGAGAGAATTGCCGAGACGGTCGCAAGCCCGTAAGCTGATCCAGACAAACTACCAGTGCCGGTCAGGACGCCGGAAAGAACGGATGCCCCTTCGGAGGCCCCGGACAATGCACCTGTGCCGGTAAGAGTACCCGATGCCGTGGACGTGCCCTCCGATGTGCCAGAGATTGCGCCTGATCCTCCGCCCTCGGTGCGATAGATAAAATCAACGTATGTTGTGTAGGTAGAATCCCCGTCGTCCTCAGTGTAAAGCACCGGAAAATAGTCAGCGTTGGATGGGAGGACCGGAGCTACATTCGGGTGTCCGCTGGGTGCAGAGTCATTGACAATTACCTCAGCGCTCCATCCAGCATCATACGATCTGCGGCATATATCGCCGTCACTGTTGACATATAGACAGTAGACAACCCCGTCATCCTGGTAGCCGATTGCGGGTTCAGAATTAAACGTACCGGGAGTTGCGAGCGTAACCGGACTACTCCACGAGTTCCCCCATGTTTTATGAGCATGCCGGATAACGTACGTTCCATCGACCTGATCTGCCCAGACTACATGTATAGTGCCGTCACTATCGATAGTAGCTCCGAACTGCCGGGTGAGAGCGTCACTTGACGCAGTTGTAATGTAATCAGTGTCAGCGTCAAAACTGTCTACGCCGTCCCAACGATACAGATAAAATCTACATCCGCCCGTCCTCTGCTCATAGACAACAAGCGCGGGCCTGCCGTCTGCAACGACCATCCCCACGCGATGCTCAGTATCAAACGTGTCTCCGGTGTTATAGGTAGCTGTAAACGTCTCACCGTTATCGCCGGAATAGTGCACATAGATAAGGTCTGCTCCGGACTGCGAAACAACCCGATCTGATATCCATAGATTTGTACCGTCTGCGACCATGCCTCCGCACGACCCAGTATTACCTGCCCCCCATGGATTAAGAGCGGCGTCGTCGGCACTGACATGGTGCGCTCCGAGGTAGACTGAGGCAAAAAACTTGCGGTATGTAATTCCACCGGCACCGTTACGATCAGCTGTATGCAAATATCCGGCAGAATCAATCCATACTGTAGTATGATAGTTAAAATCAAAATCGCCGACCGGGTGCCATGTCGCGCCCCAGTCGTTGGAGAAAAAAATGTCGTTGCCGGTCGCCTGCACCACTGCCCAGATATTCCAGGGGTACGTCTGATGAGGGATTATTTTGTATCGTGGAAGGGCCAGCGTCGCATCGTCTGTTACATCAGTCGCAAGAGGTACGCGTCCTGTCGGTGTTGCCGGCTCTGTTGTTTTAAGGGCATCGTCAGGAGTTCCACTTGTCGGGTTATCTCCGCTGTTGAGCGTATATGTGCCACTGAGCGTGATCCCGCCCTCGTCATCGATAATGTCGCCTGCGAATGGACAGTGTACGATCAGATCAGTAGTCGAGATATTCTGAGGATCAACACCGGCAAGGTATGCATCCGCCTCAGCTGGAGTTAAAACTCTGTCCCAGATAGCAAGCTGTGCAAGCGATCCGTCAAAATATGATCCGGGAGAAGAGTCGTTAAAACGCCCAAGAGCTAATTGATTAACGTTATCAGGCGTTAGTCCGTTGCTACCAGAGACAACTTCAATTTCACCGTCTGTCCCCATTAAACGGAGTGTCGTGTCATCGGCCTCGAAAATTATGACTACCCTGCGCCATACGCCGGTAGCTATTGTGCCGGTACTACGGACATTATTTATCACACTATCACGGGCGCCAGCTTCGATTACATTGCCCTCACCGTGATTAAAGTAGATGTACCCCAACCAGTCTGCTGATTGACTCGTATTTGCGATGCAAAATAGTGTCCCGTCTGATAGACTGTCAAGTTTAAATGACAGTGCGACGGTAAAAGGGTAACCAGTTACCGGAGTTGAGCTATCTATGTATTGTGAGCTGCCAGCGTCAAACTGTATACCCATAAGTTCCTCAGGTTCCTCCTGCCCTACATCCCCGAATCCCGCAAGCCCTGTATTTTCTTTAAGTCCGTCTCCTCTTGCCACGGGAAATACCCGAAAGGGCCGTCTTGAGTGACGGGTACCTCCTCGGTAGAATATGCGAGCGATGAATAGGTTACATTCCCGCCGCCATCGGTGTGTTTGTATCTCAGGGCGACATACCAAGGGACTCTCGGATAGAGTGCAATCTGCATTTGTGTTGCTGTGGTTATGCCGAAGAAAGTCAGGTTTTCAATCGGCTGAACTTCAATGTCGCTTCCGGGATATCCGTAGACTTCATATTCAATCATATCCCCCGGGAGGAATGGATTTCCGTCTGCGTCCTCAATTATCGCGTTCCATTCCAATGTCGGATGTGAATTGTAAAATACCTGCTCCTGCGAAAAAGCGAAAAATAAAAGAAGCGTAAAAATCAAAACGAATAAAATCTTTTTCATGACATAATCTCCCTAATTAAAATCAATCCAGCGGTTGCCATAGATGCGGCAATACCGACGGTGTTCCCAATGCTTCCCGGATCGCCTCCGGTCAGCACAAAAACAATCACGCAAACAATCGCACAAGCAAGCGCGCTCCTATTCACTATCTTTTTTATTTTCATATTCTCCTCGTATGCGAAAATATTTTTCTTCCGTTGCTCGAACATCCAGGTAATATTCGGCAATCTGAATCCACAGCTCAGATGGTATTGTCACCGTCTGGCCGTCCTCTGAATATTTGACCCCGAAAGGATCAGGCGGCCTGGGAAAATCAATCTCCGGCGGGAGTATCGTTTCCGTCACTGTCTGCGGCGAGCTTATGCATGATGTCAGTAGCAGACCGAGCAGGATGATCGCTATTGCGAATCTTCCGCTTTTTTTTAGCAGTGTCACGGTTTACCTCCTCAATTGCGTGTATTATGTGATCCCTACGCCTCACCTCTTCGGTTAGCCTGTGGACTTCCTTCCGGTGTTCCCGGCGCTCAATGTCGCGCTCTTTGACTATTCCGGCGGTATGTTTAAGCTGTTTTATCCAGAGGAAAAATCCGCCCCCTGAAAGCAAGGTTGCAATTAAAGCCCATGTCAACACTTTATGCCTCCCATGTGCATTGACCCGCTACCGCTCGCCACGTATCGCCGTATTCGCGGTTGTGAAGAGTTACAGTTAATTTGACATTTCGTAGCAGCAGGTGGTAATGGTCATAATCAAAGGTCTCAAACTCGCGGACCATTTCGTCAGCCTCGAAGATATAAAGCATGTTGTCGGCTGGTTGCCAGATAGGGACAACTGGTTCCGGCTCAGGCTCAGGGATAATTTCTGGCTCATCGATTGCCACTGGAGCAGTTTCCAACTCCATCGGCTGTGCGCAAGCTGACAGGATCAGCGCAAGGCTAATCAATTTTAACAATGTGGTCATAACCGGTTTCCCGCTTGAGGATTATCGCCCTGAGTTTTACGTTCTTCAAAATCAAGTCTCTGTTTTCCTCGGTCACTTCGACGGACTTCACCTCTTCTAAGATTTCACGTTGCTGGTCAACCGTCTCGCCTTCTACGTCGACCGGCACCGTTTCATATTCGCCGGTTTTTTTCAAAATCTTCGCTATCATAAAATCTCCTTATGCTACGTATGAGCGGCCCCACAGATACATGTAGGCTGCTATGTTTCTGGGCCTGGTCTCACCGTCGGTTGTTGCCGAGGTGCGGGCGTTGGGCGACCCTGAAGAATCTAAAGAAACCAAGAATCTATTATAGCTACCTGAAGTAGCAGCAACCCCATCTGCAATGGCTGTCTGGTAAAAAGCGCCAGTAGCGGGTGCAATAGCTGATCCAGACGCTACAATAACGTCTCCCGTTATCCTCTGCATCTGATCGAGCTTCCGAAAACCGCTTACCCTGTCCGACCCCTCTGACATGATTGCGTATCCGTCAACGGGGAAAAGTCTCGCCGTGGTTGTCGACCCTGCGACCCGGTGCCGGTAGAACGAGGCGACGGCTGTCACTCCGCCGGAATTGTCGGATGCTGCATAGGCGAAAGATATCGTTCTGGATGCTGCGTCAACGTCGGTAATGGCGTAATCCCCCGCGGCAATGTCTCCAATAGCCGATGCAAGCGTGATGGTCTGCCAGTTTCCATATCCGCCATGTGCCACGGTGTCTTCCGACAGGACTCCAAGGATTGCGAGCTCGGCGGTAGTGTTGGCAAAGGTCAGTGTTGCAACGTTCGAGACTATCGCCCAATTGGTGACGTCAAACTGGTATTTCTCCCCCGTTTTGTTGTGCATGTAATAAGCGGGTCGCGCCCTAAGTACCGGCACAAGGTCGGGCCAGTTGGTCGCGGAAATATCAAGATGGTCTTCGATACTGGACAGGCACACCGCAGGGTTGAAATCTTCAGGGTTGTCTTTATCGAAGGCGGCCGGGGCTTCGTATTCCTCGGAGAAAAAAACCTCTCCAAGCTTTTTACCGTATTTAATCGCCATTCCTTTTATTGCCGATAGAATGTATGTATTCGATCCGTCGGCCTCGGCAATTGAAAATTCATCTTGAACGCCGATAAGCTCCCGCTGTACGTCGTTCGCCCATTGAGCGGTGACAACCGTTCCGTCGGGGTTTGTTATCGGGTCGTAGTCTGCAAACTCATTTGATACATGCCCTGGTCCTGCTATTTTTCTCATTGTCTACTCCTTGCCTACTTCTGCAAGCCCGGTCACACCGAGCCCTACCATGGCGGTGTCGGTGATACCAAGTACCGTCACGTCATAGACCGCCGTATGTGTCAGCGGTGCTATCCTATCTAAGATATTTTGAATTCCGTTAAGGTCATACGGTGTTGAGATTTCGCCGGTGACGCGGTAATAATAGACGGGATATGTCCCGTCCATAGCTCCGGCAGGTACCCAAGATTGATAATCGGTCGTTACCATCTTGCCGATCATGCCGATACCTACCTGGTTAATCGGTTCTATTTCCACCTCTTCGATGGTTACGTTCGGATACGCAACCTGTAAGACAGCCTCGATGTATTCTTTCGATTGGCCACCGATCGCAGTAAATGCCTGCTTTGCCCGCTTCCGTAGTGTCGCCGTCGATTGTGTCGGGTCATAGGTAATTCCGAGCTGTGCATACCATTGCTGTAGCGTATCGGTGGCGGTGCCTGGGTTGCTCTCGGTGATAACGTCCATTAGGAATTCCCGGAGGCGTTCCAAGGAAAGCGCGAGGGCGTCAACCAACTGTCCGATATTTCCGAACAGTTGCCACGGGTGGCCAGGTGGGAAAAGGCTTCTCAATGTCGAGCGCATTATACCCATGATAATGTCCTCAAAACGGCAAGTTCTGAATCATCCAGTTCATACGATGCGATAGAAGAGCCTCCCGCATTCTTCAGTACCACCGTGGCGACCAGGGCCCCGGCGTCGGCGGTGATTTTTGCGATCTCAACTTGACTGACGGTGTGTAGGTCGTTCGGCTGATCGTCGTACTGCAATGGACGGCGGCTGTACATATAATTTTCAATTGCCGTTTCAATCGCCGCTTTTACTGCTGCGGTGTTCGGTGATAAATTGCTGATGTCAACGTCAAAGTTTAATTCACTAAACGCCACTGCAGACACTTGAGCATTAAGCGGTTTTCGTTCCGGGTCGCTGACGTAGTTTTCTACCTCGGTCAATTTCGTCGAGTCCGGGATTCTGTCTGCTGGGTCATCAACGTCCAGGAGCGGATAAATATTTACAAAACCGGCCGACGGCTGAAAAGCGAAAGCCTCGGCGATGCCGGAAACCTCAGTTGCCCATAGAACATAGTCCGCAACGGATCCGCCCTGTGGTATGTTCTGCTGACGGTAAAGGATGCGGGAACGAAAAGCCGAAAGCGTTTCCTGATCTGCGCCGGACTGCGTGACCGAGGCAACGGTAATTGTATTATCAACTCCTGCCTGCGGGGTGACGATTGAAAGGGTGTCGGCAACATCAAGGTGTACCGCTTCTCCGCCTTCGAGTGATTCAAGTTTTAGCGTGCCGGTGGTGGTAAAGGTGAGCGCATCTGTGACCTGATAAACATTTCCGCTATCCTGGAAAAGTGTTCCTATTGCAATGGTTGCCCCTGATCCTGTGACGGTCGCAGTGCCTATCCATTTTTGAGCCGGCGTCCTTGTTAGTCCGTATTCTTGCCCCCGGAGTGATAGGGCGTCATCGTCCATCGTTGCTGTAAAAATCTGGTCGTATAACCATGCCCCGACCCGGTAGAGAAGATGAAGCGCCCCGGCTAATGCGGCAGCGAGTACACGCCAGACAGCGCGGGGAAGCAGTGGGGCTTCCTGCCCGGTTTGCGTTTCAATGTCTGATAATATCTGGTCTCTGATTTCCGCGATGGTAGGAATCGTTATCATGCTATTTCAACCTCCTGGGCGTTCCAGTTCAAGGCGTATGCGTATGTTTCAATGTTCTCCGGCTTGACAATTTTCACGCGTAAATCCAGCCGCCCGCCCGGTTCGATTTCAGCCTCTACTATCACCTCATCCGCAATCCCTGAATCAGTCAGCCATGCGATGGCAGAGCGTACCGATTCGATTACATCGTTCCGGGTGTTGACCGTGACAGGGCCATTCATCGCCTGCGGCAGTGTTGACGTGTAGCGTTCGTCTTTCGGCGTTGCGAGATTTCCCCACCATGGCCCGGTAAAGATTGACAGGTAAACTGCGTTAAAAAGTCCGTCCGTCATTTCCGGCTTGCCATTTACTATGGTTATTTCACCGCCGTCACGGGTCGGTGTAATTTTCAGGTCTGCCATTATCCCCCCGTCTTGACCGTTGTGGTCTCTGCTGCTGAGATATCCAGCGTGATGCTTCCGGGAGTGCCGGAGCCGTCAAGTTTTGTTCCGAGTACCGTATTAAGCGCGGTAATCATTCCATGTACTGCGGTGTCGAGTTCATCGAAAGTGACCAGCCGTTTATCTGATCCGTTAATTTCAATCGTGCCGTCAGCCTTGAGATGTATCCGCGCCGCCTCAGTATCGCCTGCGGTGTTGGTTGAGTAGACAACCGTCTCCCCTGCCGCCGGGTTAATCTCGACCCTGTAATTATGCGCGGCTACTACAATGCGCCGGTTGCCTAATGGAATTTCGATAACCTGATCATTAACCGTCGGCGCTGATGCAATCCCCGGATTATGGTACATCTCAAGTTCTCGTTCAGCGATTGCCGTCTGCGTTTTAATGAGTACCGCTTTTCCCGGAGCAGTTCCCCGGCGGGCGTACCGGATGCCGGTTACTTTGCTTAATCCTCCCACGGCATATCCTCCGGGTATGTGTTCGAGTAGGTACCGGGAAGCGTCAGATCAAGCGTAGTTATCCTGCCTGATGATTCGTCCATCGAAAATGTGGCCTGCTTAATTAAAAAGAGGGATGGCTTAATGATAAAAGCGCCGGGGGCCTTGAGCCTGATTACTTCCCCTGCCCGCCAGAATGCGCCGTCATGTTTCCATCCTTTGACGATTACCTGTGGGGTGTAACTTGATATCCACGCGCGGGATCGTGCGAGTTTCGCCGCTGCCGAATAGTCCGCGCTCTCCTGCTCCGGCTGTATAATTTTCTTCCCACGGATTGCCGGGGCCATGCGCCGATCCGTGACGGTTGCCGATATGTCGGGATTTCCGTCAGATGAGGCGACAATGATGTATTCGTGATGCAGGGTGGTAACGTCATGACCGGCTGAAACAGATACAACATTCTTTTCCCCCTCGATGATGTCGGCCACCGGTGCACTGTCTGCGATGTTGACAAACTCAAGGCGGCCGGTTGCGGTCGGTCGGCCGAATAAACCATTAGCCGCAGCGAGTTGAGATAAGAATTCATAAACCGTTTGCCCCGGTGTAATCTGCACATCGGCAAGCGGGGCGGTATCGGGGATGGCCTTCACTGTGTAGGGGTGCGCGATTTTTGCGGCTATCTGATTAAAGGTGAGCCCGGTAAACTGAAAAGGCGGGCCTGCTGACCAGTCGATAAGTACGCCGGTGATTGACCGGCCCTGAATATTCATTGACCGATTCTCAGGGTCTGTCACAAGAGACAGCGCTTCAAGGTAGCCGGTAATCAATTTTTCATCGTCCGCCCAGACTACAACCTGCTGAGACTGATACGGGCGAAAGCGCCGTATATTATCTGGCGTTGGATTCCAGGGAACGGAAAATGAAAAAGCATCTGCGCCTGAGTCAATCGAGCGGATAACTGACAAGCCAGACCAGCCGGTTATCCTTTCGCCACGGTTTACCTGCCCTACCTGATCGCCTCCGATTTCAATTATGATCCGGGGGTCACTCATACCAGCGGACCTCCCGGCCATTCGGAATAGTTAGAATTTCATTTCCGGTCAGGCGGTTATAGGCGATAAACTCAGACAGGGTATCTTCGAGATTGTCTATATCGGAATATAATTCGTAGACCAGCGCCAGGGGGTTTATCGACCGGTCAAGGGTTCGACGCTTTTCAGTCGGCAGGTTAAGCGCCCGGTCAACAAGGTTTGAAATTGCGCGGGCTGATGCCTGTTCTGCTGCGGCCCTTGATGCATAATCCGATTTGAAATTTCCCGCTGCTTCTATCGCTTCAACTGCTGTGGAGATATTGGCATTGAGCGCGTTCAGCGTGTCGATAATATCGGCCGCTTGAGAGCGTGTTGTTATCGTGCCGTCAATCGTCGCCTCGGCTGCGGCTGCCTGTATCGCATTTGCTTGAGCGGTATTGATAAGGCCGACCATTTCGCCGTATGCAAGCGTCTGGCTTTCAAAACCTGCGATTATAGTTGAATAGGTCGCGCTGTAGCCTTCAATCTTCGATTGTACATTTGTCACCGTTCGGGCCGGGAGACGATAGAGCGTCAACAACTCCTGCATCAGATCAGCGGGGGCAGTTACAAGATCGTCAATATTATTTGTGACCGAAGTGATAACCGCTTCTATGTCTGCCTGCAATCCATCGACCGCCGCAGAGACAGAAGCAAAAGCCGTTTTGAACCGGGCCATGTTTCTGACAACGGCATCCTTTAGTCCGGCTATGCCTTTCGGGTCGGTCAGTTCTTCGCCGTCAAGTCCGTCGGTGATTGCGGATGCGGCAGTATCGGCATCGGCGGTAATCTGTAAATCGGGGGCAGCTTCGATTGTCGGGTATTCATCGGCGTCCTCGGGTGCGGTAATAAAATCAACTTCAAAAACCGCCCGTCCTGCGCCGTTGACAAATTCTTCTGTCTGCGTTCTGGGATTAGGGAGTACGCGGACATTTCCCCACCGCGGATGATTCAGAAATCCAGGGCCGGTTTCAAGGAGTGCGTCCCAGAAGCGATCACCTTCGAGATCGTAATCTTGCCCGGTAATGTAGCAGCGTACCGGATAGGTAATTGTCCGCTGTCCTAGGTCCTGGACGGTTCCACCTTTCGCGCCGGGGCTCTCTGTTACCGGTGCTTTCTTCCCGCCGCTTCGTGACAGGTCGTCAAATTGCAGGGTAAAAGATTTACCGGAAGGTGAGGTATAAACCATGTCGCGGAGGCGGTCATTAAAACTCATCTGCCCCCCAGGTAGCCATAGTTAAGATTAACCCCAGGAGCAATCCCACGCTGTCGTACCGTCGACCCGTTCGGGAGTCCGCCTATATTGACGTCAACCGTGGATTTCGATTCCGAGTAAGACCGGGATTCTGCCATGCCCTGATTTGCAGAGAGTAAGCCCCGCATTTCGGGACGGCTCCCGCCACGGTTCCCGAAGTATTCCCGGCTCTCCGGAGTAGAGTCAGCACCGAGCCCGCCGATAAAATCGCCGACCGCCCGAACAGGTGTCATGATGGCATCCACGATAGCAAGGATCCGGCGCTTTGCATCCTCAAAAGATTGCAGGACGCCGCCCCAGAGGGCCTGGAAGAATGCTTTTATCGGCTCCCAATATTTGATAATGAGGACGGCCGCTCCACCGATAGCCGCAGCGAGTAATCCCCATGGCGTTGTCAGCGATAAGAGCCGCCCGGCAGCCATGGCCTTTTTTACCGCCTTGATCGCTTCGATCAGACCACGGGTTCCGACGATAGCCGAGGTCACAAGCTTGAACGCGCCGGCTCCAGCCAGGACTGCGGGAATAACCCCGCTCCTCCAGTTCTGAGCCAGCCAGCGGCCGGCGTTCGCAATCCTGGTTATGGTCTCCTGGATCCTCTGGTTTATAAGATCCTGGTTCAGGGCGACAAAATCGGCCATGCGTTGAATGAACGGCTGCATAGCATTTACCAGCGGGGCGATTGCGTTATTTTTTACGGCAGTCATAGAGTTTTTTAAATTCGTCATCGAGTCAATAAATCTCTCGGACGATTTTGCCGCGTTTGTGGAAATAACGTTTCCATATTTCCGCGCCTCTTCCCGGAGGGCTTCAATCCCGGCGGTTCCATTTTCGGCCATGACAATGAGTTCTTGACCGGCCCGACCGAAAGCCGCTTGAGCCAGGGCCGCCCGATCCATCGGGTTTTCAATCGCGGCCATCTGTTCTACCAGTATGGAGAACGCCTGTTCATTCGATTCTGCAAGTTTCAGCTGTTTAGCCAGTGCGGGATTCTGTTTATTAAGTAGCGTGGTCAAGGTTCCCGTACCGGCTCGGAGGTCGCCGACATTCTTATTCAGCCGTTCCATGGCGGTAGTAAAGGATTCAGCGGATACCCCGGAGCGGTCGGCGGCAAACCGGAGTTCCTGGAATGATTCAGCCGATAGACCGAGACGCCGGGAGGTCTTGGCGATTTCGTCCCCGGCTTCTGCGAATTTCATAGTAGACCGGGCCACGGCAAAGGTGGCCGCCGCCATCCCTGCCCCGGCTGCGAGTGCAAACCGTTTGACGTTCTGCTGCATCCTGCGGATAGGACCAGAGAGACGGTCAACTGCATTAAATGTCGTCGAGACTGTCGGCTTAGGCACTGAGTCCCCTCCTGCGTAAGCGTCTGACTGCTACCTGGTTAAACTTCGCCCGGATATATTGCGGTGTGCCATATCGCTTAATCGCGTCGTCGTGAAAATTAGTGTCTTTTAGTTTCACCTCTTCGTGTTCCAGGGTTCTCAGCATCGTAAGCCGTTTGTTTTTATTTTTCCGTTCGTACAGACCACGTGGACGGCCGTCGCCTTTCGGGGTGCCGATGAAGAATTTCCCGGTATCGCCGTACTCGCCATCTTTGAGACTGTCGCCGCCGCCGATGCGGTAACGCTTGGCGATTGCCTTTAGAATGTCCTGCGACGTACGGGCCTTGCTGGTAGGAATCGGGAGGGCCCCATCTTTCCCCTTGATCGTCTGTCCGCCTTCCTGCGTCCAGAGATAAGACGAAAAGGTTCCGGTCCTGGAAAACATGCGGTCAATGTTCCTGCCACGTGCTTTATTAAGTGCTTGATATGGCCGCGCCCTGCTGGATTTCATCGAGTTAATCGTGTATTTCGTCCGTACACGTAACCGGCGCTTGACGTTTTTTATCTGCTGCTTTGTTGAGGCGTCGGCAACGATATTCAAGGTTTCTGCGATGGCTTCCGGGAGTACAGTTTTCCCGGCCATGTCGAGCGCGAGCATAGCGGAACGAGTATCTATGTCTGTCGGGAATGCTACGCCCTTACTTGCCATACGCCTTTGCGTCCCTCTCGTAGAGCTTGACCGCTCCGTCATACCATCCGATAAGTTCGGATACTTTGAGCCGCCCGATTTCCGACGGCTGGAACTTGAATCTGTCGGCGACCGTAAGGGATGCGTCCCAAAGGTCAGCCGCCGACATCATGAGAAAAAACCCATTACCGCCGCAGCAAGGTTCATATCCCGCGCTTTCATGCGCCCGAGTACACCTTCCGGTTGCCCGACCATCTGCGATAAAAGGCGGAGGCTCATTGCGAATTCGTCTTTGATCTTTTGCGCCTGCCTGAGCTGTTCGACGGTAGGTTCCGAGACTTCCAGCATGGTGAGGGTGTCGCCGTTCTCAAGATTGATAGGTTTTACCAGTTCGATAATGAAAGTCTCTGATCCTTCGGAATATGTAATTCTGCCCGCTTCGATTGCCCGGATAAGCCTGTCCCTGTCTGCGGTTATTACGGTGTCAAATTTCTCTTCCCAACTTTCAAGCAGCGCGATGGCCTTCTCCTGATCTGCCATTTTGCTAACTCCTAAATCTGTTCAAACTTCGGGCCGGATGCGGTAATTTCTACCTGCCCGGTTCCGGTGTTGGCGTCCAGCACATCGACAATTACCAAGTCGCCCCGGTAGGTTGTCCCGTCCACAAGGGTCAGATAGCAGGGCACCTTGTCCCCGCTGTCCGCCGCTGCCTGCAAGAATTCCAGGTCTCCCCGGTCATGATCGAGCAGAACCGGTAGTCCGTCGAAGCCTCCAAGTTTCCGCCGCTGGGTTACGTGGATCCCGCCGTTCCCGGTTGCCTCGGTTTCGTTTTGGTAGCCAGAAGTCCTGAACGTTACGTCCGACCCGGTCACAACATCGAAGAGGCGGTTATTGATCGAACACTCTCGTATATCTCCGCTTTTCATTTTTTACTCCTTAATTGAGATAGCCCCATTCGAGCTTGACGGCGACGATACGGAGACCTGCGCTTGCAATGTCGGGAATTAGAAGGTCAATCCGTCCAGGGTTGTCACCGTTAATTACTGCGGTTGTTCCAGCCTTGATTGTGTCAAGGTCGGTGGAAAGTCCACGGGCTCCCCAATCTTCGATGAGGCCGAAAGCGCGAGCTTTAACCATGTTCGGGGTGACAGCGTAAGAAGGAGCCGCCCCGCCACCATTTGCAACCACTACGCCGCGATCAAAGGGCGATACAAGGAACGCCTGCTCGAGTGCGTAGATTTTGAATTGCAAGTTCGGGATGATGATGGTAAAGCGCCAGTCTTCCGTGTCCGCTCCGGCTGCCGTGGTAGTCCGCGTAGTGCAAAGGTCGCCGAAAGTAACGGTTCCGTCTTCCTGGTTGAAAGTGTGAGACCCACCCGCCTTTACTGCGGTGTCCCGCTCGGTGTAGGTCAGATCGTCATTGCCAGCGAGTACTCCGGGGATGGTCAGCGTTTTGACCGGTCGTCCTGGGGTCGCCTGCTGATACCTGGCAAAGGTAGCGGTTGCGGAAGCGGCAATCATATACGCCGGGGTGCTGGATCCGTGGACGGGGACGAAGGAAGTCCATTCGGAATTCCGATCATCTAGGGCGGTGATAAAGTTCGCATAAGTATCGGTGTATCCCACAATCCCGACAAAAGGCCGTTTGACACCGGGTGCTACCCGTGCGGCTCCTGCGGTTTCGAGTTCGCCGAGGGAAGTGTCATTGTTGTACGGACAGGCGATATCCGTATACCACGTGTTACCAAGGGCCGAGAGTGCGGTTGTCATTGCCGGGTCGGTCGCTCCTGCTACAACGTCGCCGATGTCGGTTACTGTCGCAGTCACGCCGCCGGGGGTCTCGTCAGTGTCAAGCCGGTTGATTTCGAGCTTGATCTGATTTCCGCTTTCGCCTTTCCAGCGGACGGTAAAGGTCACGGTGCCGGTCACATTGGCCGCGGTCACGGGAAGGTCAAGTTTTGCATTGACCGCCGCAGCGATGGCGGACCCGATATCATCGGCGCTATCACCGGCTGCAACTGCGACGGGTACACGTACGCCGCCGACATAGACGGCAAGGGTCCCGGCTTCTGCGGTCGTAACTGAAATTGCAATAGTCCCGGTGGCCGCTACCGCTCCGCCTGCGTCCGCAAGGGGAAGGGCATACACGGGAACGCCGCCGCCGTTGTCGAGAGCTGAGCCAATCATATTGGCAAGCATGGAGCCGCGCCCGTAGCGATCCCACGCATCTGATTTCGATAGGATCAACTGCGGGGTATTTACGGTCGGGGATTTCCCGGAGTTGTACTGTCCGGGTACAAGAATCTTTCGGGGGATAACGGCTGAACCGGTTCCCCTTTTGACGGCTTCCTGTTCGACGAAAACGGCCGAGGCTGCTGCCGTCGGGGAAACCAGATTAAAAGTGATAGACATACGCTATCCTCCTACGGTTCTAATAGCGCAGACCATTTGTCTGCGGTTACAGATATCGCTTCGAGGTCAGTACCGGTTCGCGCAGTCGGCGTCCATTCGGTAGTGACGGTCAATGTCAGTCGTCCGGCTGAGAGTCCTTTTTCTCCGAGGGCTTCGGGATGTAGCGCTATGATGCTTTCAAGTTCGCGCGTACCGATGGAATTAGCACCCATCGAGTAGTCAAGGTTATCCTGGGGGAAAAGAGCATTGAGAAGTTGATTACAGAGATACCGATATCGAACGCCGGCGGCCTCTGTTGCTTCGGTGTAGTCATCGCCTGATTTGTAGCCCTGCGCCTTGACCAGCATGTCAAAATGGTATGATGCTTTCATGTCGATCCGGCCGTTACTGGACTGTCTTTCCGGCCTTACGTCGCCCATGTGCATGATGACGTAAGCGATGGCTGAGCCGGTCGGTAAATCCCGAATACGGTCGGCGCAGACTACAAACTGATCAGTTGTCGGCTCTGCGGCTGAGTAGGTTTCGAGAATGGTTTTCAGGTTGTCGAAAAGTTTGTCAAAATCAGCTTTCGCCATAGGGCTCCACCTCGAAAATTACGAAACGCATCGTTCGGTCGTGGTGCGGTGACATAACGCGCCCAGAGACGGTTGCCCCGTTTGCGTCCACGAATTCGGCTGTCCAGGTTTCCGCTATGTCGCTTACGCTTTCAGCCGGTACGGTGATGGTTGTTTTTGGATCGTAAATCTTCGCTCCGGTGTCTGGGTCGCTCTGCATATCAGTACGGCGGACCCATCCCTTGACGGGATAGTTATTTCCATCCGCGTCAGTGAGTAGGACGTCGTCACCGTCTCTGGTTGTGTTGTATGCAAAGTCGGCCCGTGCCTGAGCGCTGATACTCACTTCTCAACCGTCTCCGCTTTCTTCTCTTTCTTCTCTTTAAGCAGTCCTGCGGCTTTGGCTTTTTCGTCGGGGATCTCCCCTGTGAATTTTTCCTTGCCGATGTAGACTACTTCGCCGGGCTTGAGTTTCATTTTTCAGCCTTTTTGTTTTCGCTCTTGCTTTCAGGCTTCGCAGTGGACAGGATTTTTACCTTTCCCTTCTTCTCGTAGATGGCCGCAGCCGCTTCATTCATCACAGATTCAAAACCGTTCTTCTCGAAACGGACTTTTACGCTTTTCATTCTTCACTCCTTAAAATGGGGGCCGACAATGCGGCCCCCGGTTGTTTAGGCGTTAACAGTCTTAACTGCCAGAGTCGGGATTCCGTAACCGCCATTGCCGCGATAATCAGCGGAGTAGACCCACGTCTTGGTGTGAGGTGTCTTTTCAAGGCGGGGCCGTCCTTCCTGCCGTTTCTGATAAATCAAAGGCTTCACGATTTCACGGGAGGAAAGCAGGTACCAATCGGTTGAATCGTCAGCGTCAAGGCGGGGGTCGCCGATAACGGTGAACTTATTTGCAAACGGGTTGTAAGTGTCCACGCCGCCGGTGGCTGTCGGATCTGCCGGGCTGTAGACCAGAGACTCGAAATTGAACTGAAGAGCGACGGGGCAAACAATCATGTTCCCGCGAGCGTTCAGCTTTTCGCCCTGGTCATCCGCAAATTTCGCCATAGCGACGAGGGCGGATATCAGGTCGGTTTTGAGGGCGGACAGGGTGACGCCGGTTCCGGCCAAGAGGTTGTCATTCGGTGCGGTACGGTCGGCGAAAAATGCGCTTCCGTCATAGGCAAGATCAGAATCCCCATTGATGAGGAGGTCGAACATCATCTTTTCGGGATGTACCATTATGCGCTGAGCGAGGGCTGCGGAGAACATGGACAGCGCTCCGGTCTGGTCATCATCAATGTCGTTCTCGTTAATCGGTACGCCGGTCGCCCAATCAAGGTTTTTGATTGTGTAGTCATAGGAGTTGAACTCTTTCGCATTCAGCTCCCCGACCCACTGTTTAACTGATGGCAATGCTCCAAGCCAACCAAGCTTTTCATAAGCCCCGTTAGACTGTATTTCCATAGCAGCGGCCATGATCCCGGGGTTTATGGCACGTGCCTTGTTGTACTCCAGCATGGAGCGGGTAAACCCTGGGTAAAGCCCTTTTTCAATTACAATAGGATTAAAACTCATATTATCCTCCTTCCCTTACGCTGCCGGGTTGTCGATGGCTACGGGGCACCGGAGGTCAAAGAGCAGATAGCCGCTCTTGTAATCCAGAGCCATATAGGCGAAGTACTGATTTGTTGCGGTGGCCGGAGCGTCTGCCATCGCGTCATCAGACGAATTGACGAAGAGAGCGCCAACGTCGGACTGAGCCGCGCCGCTGTGGGGTAGCCATACTTTCCCGCGCTTGACAACGCCCTTGATGGTGTTCGAGGTGCTGATTACTTTTGCGTCCACGCGGTCGCCATCGTCACACTCGCCGGTAAAAATCCCAGCTATCGCCTGAGATTCTGCGGTTGCGGCAACTGTCAGTTTTCCGCTCGAAAATGCCAGGATCGCCCCGGCATAGTAGGTGTCGGAATCGGCGAAAACGCCGGATATCTCATCCTGTGCGCCCACGAATTCGCGGGCTACTCTTGCGCTAAGTGCCATCGCTTACGCCTCCTTGCTGTACTTGCGATATTCGTCGAGGGTCATGCCTGCCAGCTTGGCGGCCTGGATGTCCTCTTCGGTCAAAGCTTCGAGCCCTTCTGCGGTCTGCAGGTCCGGGGGATTTTCGCCGCTCAGTTTTCCGTCACGGACTGCAACGATTATCTGAGTCTGGACGTCGGCGAGTGCCTTACCGTCTGCTTTGGCTTTGGCGATTACCTCGGCCAGTTTCGGATTGCCGGGATCAGCTTCAAGCTGCTCATCGAGTGCTTTCTGCCGTGCCCTTTCCTGTTCCACTCCCGCCTGGATTCCGTCGTTAAAAACGGCCTCGTAAACGGCGGAGTGTTCCTTCCTCAAAAGTTCCCTATCCATAGGAACCTCCGTATCTTCCGCCTTGTCGGCGGGGATTTGCGCCCGGCTCACGGCCGGTTTTTCTGCTTTGATTAAGGCGGCCGCCCGGTCGAGCTGCTGCCGTTCAGGTTCACTTTTAAAGATGTGTTTCATTGATTCGATTTCTGTTCTTGCCATTGCCACGGCGTCGTCTTTACTTTCTGCGCCATCGCCTGCTGGTTCGATTAAGTCGGCAAAACCGGCTTCTTTGATTTCTTCGCCGTAGAGCCATGTTTCAGCATCCATCATTGCCGAAAGCTCTTCCCGGTCTTTCCCGGTTTTCGTGGTGTAGGCTTTGAGGAGTAGCCCAGCGATGCCGTCGAGAATTTCCGCCTCTTTGCGCATATCGTTTTGATCCCCCATTGCAATTGACCATGGGTTATGAATCATCCAGACTGCGTTGTCCTCGATGGTCACGCTGTCAGCGGCAAGGGGAATATAGGTCGCCATGGATGCGGCAAGTCCGATTACACGGGCGGTTATTTTCCCGCCTGCGCGCCTGTAATCGCGGATCGCGTTATAAATTGCGAGCCCTTCATACACGGAGCCACCGGGGGAAGAAATTGTCAGGTCGATGTCGTCGCCGTTTGCCTCGTTGAGAGCGGCCCGAAAATCTGCGGCCATTACATCCCAGCCGATAACACCGTCAAGGTTTATCTGCTTCATTTTTTAAGTCCCTCCACTACGCCTACACCGAGAAGAGCTGTCCCTGCGTAAAGCAAAACTTTTCCAGCTTCGAGCGCCGTTGACGGGTCTCCGATTGCGCGGAAAATAGAAGCAATGCCGAGGCTCAAAAGAAAAAGACCGCCGGATGATACAAGGGCAGTTCCGATTATTCGCTTGCTGGACCTGTTCCCGTTGGCGTCCTGGAATATTCCATTTTTTGTTTCTGTCATTTTCCCTCCCCGTAAATAATTGCGTAGGGCTGAATGTTGAATGAGTATTCGTGCTTGCTGAGGTGCTGATTAAAACCGTTGTTATTGACGTAGAACTGCGGGTATGGATCGTTGATGATTAGCTGCTCTGTAAAATCGTCATAAGCAACAACAGCGATATAGTGGCCGGGTTTCTTTTTTGCTATCTGGACTGCTCTTCCGCTTGATACGATGTCCGCTATTTCCTGAAAATCGAAAATCCAGCGGAAAACGCACTCAACGCCGAAAACTTCCTTGACAGCTGTCGGGTAATACTGCGGGACTTCGTGCGGGGAATATTTCGTATCGTCCGGGCGTGTTTCTTTTCGCACCTCTGAGAGTACCGGCCAATTTCTTTGGTCATGGAACCAGAGGGTAAGAACATCCTCCGGTTGTGGTGACCATCCTGCTGGGGTCAGTGTGTCGATTTCTGCGCCGATGGACGCAAGGCAATTTATTGCGGTGGTAGGCCCACAGGTGACGGCTGACTCTTCGGCCTTGTAGCGTCTCAGCACTTCCTCAAGCGCGTTGTTGACTTGCGTGTAATAGCGGTACGGATCATTCCAATAGGGGGTGCCTTTAATCACTGCCGCCCCCTGGTGCCGGGTCGTCGGTCGGAGTATCGGGGGCAAGCTCCGGGTCTATCGGCTGGTTCGCCTCCCGCCTGAGTTCATTTTCTTTTTTCAGCCGTTCGATATTTTCGCGGAAAGACGATCCGTTATGTGCTTTTGCTTCCCGTTCGCCGGTCGTGTGGCCGAGGTCGATTCTTGTCTTTACCGCATTGACTTCTTTTACCGGGTCAACAACCGGGCGGCTGATTCCGTTCCATGTTCCGGCCAGCCATGCGCGACGGGCAATCGGGAGTGTCTTAAATCCAGGGGCCTTGATATTTCCGGCGTCAACCTCTTCGGAAAACCACGCCTCGAAAGCGGGGTCTAAAAATCCATAGGCAAAATCGGAACGGCGCCTGATTACGTTATTCCAGAAAAAGAGGATTTCCGCGCGGGCGGCTGAATAGCTTCCTTGGAATTTCTGCCGATAAACTGAGAGCGGCATACCAATAGCAGAGCAGATCATGTTTTCATGGATCTCAACAAAAGCGGCATAATTCGGGTTCGGGTGCTGAGGCTGGTACGCCTTCATGCTTTGACCCTTTCCTAGATTCTGCTGGATCAGAGCGCGTTTACCGATGCGGACTTCCCTGGGGCCGTCCTCCATGCCGTTGACGTTTGCCGAAAGGTCAGTACTCCCGGTAGGTTTTATCGGGATTTTCTTTTCCCCGCCTATTGCCGTTTCAATCGACATAAGCCAGAGGGCCGACGCTATGGAATTCTCAATTTCCGTGATTGACATTTCTGTCAGCCGGTCGAGTTCGTAGACCATGGCTGAAAGTTCTGGAAAGCCTCTGAACTGTTCCGGGGTCTCCTGGTTGGCGTCGTAAATTACAAAACGGCGGCCAGAACGAGGGCCGAACATGGGAACGCGCTTAGGTGCTTCTGACCAATTTGACAGGTCATCACGTACATAGATTGCAACCATGTGCCCGGTCGAGTCGTATTCTATGCCTTCTTTGACAGTTGACTTCCGGGCCTTGATCGCTTCGAGTGTCGGGTTATCATAGGGCTGTTGTATTTGATCGTTATTCAGGATTTGCAGAGACAGTGGGTTCATTCTGGACGGCGAGTTCATGTAACGGCATATTGCGAAAGTCTCGCCTTCTTTGACCCGGAGCGCGTAGGTCGATGTCTGCAATTGCTGGAAGGTCAGCATCCCTTTTATGTCAGACTCTTTTGATTCGCTGTATAACTGCCAGCGCTTCTCGACGTCCTCTGTCCACTGGTAGCGCTCTTCATCTGACCAGCCGGAAACACCTGGAATCAGGTTCCATATCGGCGTACACTCACGGGTCAGGCCGGTATTTATTACGTTGTCAACCAACCTGCGGACAATTCCACGGGCAATCAGGGAATCAGCATAGACGCCCCGGGCGTTTTCGCGTTGGCGGCTGTAATCGGTATATCCTGCCTCGTTGTAATGGATGTGTCCGTATTTTGCTTTGCCGGAATTGAACGTCCTGCCGTTGTTGTAGTCCGAATCGTGGACGCGCTGATAAACTACTTTAGGCCGTAGAAAATCAAAAAATCCCATCAGCGTGTCACCTCGATGGAGACGATCCCGGCGGTGTTTTCGTAATCAAGATCGTTGAGGCGTTCGGCGAGATGGTCGCGGTAGGTTTTCAGATTCGGGAGGCTTTCCCGCGTAACCTGGACGTCTCCCATGCCGTCATTCAGGCGGTAGGTTTTACCACCCGATATGACAGCATTAATGGCGCTGTCTACTGATTTGATCTGCTCTATTAGTTCGTCGCGAGTATATAACTCCACGTAATGATGTTATCATGTCATTACATTTAAGACGCCAAAAACGCTACATACGGCGTATTCGTTTTGTAAATAATCCTACATTTAGTGTTTGATTTTTTTCTAAGACACTATAGCCGAGTCTATGCGGTCAATTGCCCGGTCCATAATCTTGCGGATATCGGTAAACTCATCATGCAATTTCCGCAAAGTCCTTACCTGGGAAATCGTCAGTTCCGCCATTTCGTAAGTAGTCCAGCGGTATCCACACTCAACACATTGACGCCGCCGACGCGTTTCGCCAGGAGAGAGCCTTGTCTCAACAACGGTTGATTTCCCGCCGCATTTTATACAGTTCATAGAATTATCACCCCTCTAAATAATCCCAGAATTCATGCCATGAGAGGACCGTGTCCTCTTCAAGATTTCCGTTTTCTTTTAACACTGCCTCGACGTATTCCCGGTATGCGTAGACCATTGCCAGCGCGTATTTGCGGCAGTCAAGCTGCTCATTTTTCCCGGTCTGGACCCATTTCAATTTTGCAACACCGCTTTTATCGCGTTCCATGACCCGCTGTTCATTAGTCAACTGGATAAAATGCTGACGCGGATAATCTGACGGAAAATGGCAATATCCGCGCGGTGTGTTTCCGCTTTCAAACTCGCCTTTTGCGATAAATGAATAAATCTCCTGTTTTAGCAGGTTGTCATTGACGTCAATACGAAAATGTTTATGCCCTATGCACTCGGTAGGCTGGATATATTTCCGATCCTTGTTCAAATAGGTCTGCCCCATGACAGGATGGACGCCAGATTCAAACGTATCGCAGAACGAATACACGGTCTCGGTATTGTACCCTGAGTCAACTCCTGAAAGTGTCGGCTGCATTCCGGCGTATTTCGTGGTAATGATTGACCGCAATGCTGACCAGCACGGAGACTCAAGATCGCCGGTATCGCCGGGAATAACCTCATACCGGATTGACCAGCTTTCAAAATCGCGGCCCCATGCGACAACTTCACATTCTATGCGGGAATTCTCGCCACCCTGGACGTCTGCGCCAACGGTGATAATCAGCGGTTTCGCGTCTTCTGGAAGTGTGCCGGAAACGTATGTCTTATTGCGGGATAGTAGCGCCTCAATTTTCGGGCGTCCTCCGTAATCCTCGAAAGGTTCGCCAAGAAAAGTATTTACCCAGTTTTGCATTTTTAGTTTGGGCTTACCTTCGTGCTTTATTTGCAAGAATTCCACAACGGCATTTTCCCACGAGCGGAAACCGACCGGGGAAAGTAATCCAGGGATGTGGTAACTCCTCATACTTGGACGCCGTGGTTCCGCAGTTGGTCGCCATTCGCCGCGTGGAAGAAACCAGTCTTTATCCGCGTTCTCCCATTCCCCGCCGCATTTTTCGCATACGTAGCGGACAGATGATTCTATTATCTGACCGTCATCGTTGTAGGTAGCAATCAGGCGGTCATCTTCGTCATGTTCAAATTTTAATCCTCCAGGAGTGTCCTTTTCGCCCCATCGTAAAAACTGCATATGCCCGCAGTGCTTACACGGTACAAAGTATTTCCTCTGATCGCCTTCTTTGTAAAGTGAATAGATTTTTGAGTTGTGCTTAAATAGTGGAGTGCTTCCCCATAAGATTTTGTAACTCTCGGAAAAAGCATCAACGCGCCGACGTATTAAATAAATTGGATCGCCTTCTTTTCCAGTGGAATCAGGGAAAGCGTCAACCTCGTCAACGTTTATTTTTTTAAAACTCATTGATCGAAGTTTTGCGCCTGAGTTCGGACCAGCTGCAACCAGGAACCCGCCGGGAAATTCTTTCCGAGTTTTTATGTCTCCGGTTTTCCGCTGCCCTTCGCGTTTTGACTGTGCGCCGATCTTGTGACCAATACCGGAATTATTTATCATTGAGTCAATGCGGAGTTCCATTTGTGTATCGGCAAGTCCAGCGTCCCCGGTTACGTAAAGCATCGGGGCCGGGGCGATGTCGATTGTGTAGCCTATAAAGTTTTCAATCGCGCCAACGGTGAACATTATCTGTGTACCCTTTAAGACTGCCACCTCATGAATCGGAGAGCTTTCCGAAAGGCTGTCAACTATCTCGCGCATATACGGGTTTACGTCGAAACTGTAAGGACCTGGATACGGCGTCAAACCTTCTGACAGCGTTCTATTTTCTTCGGCCCATTCTGAAATTAAAACTCGTTCTATTTTGCGCGGAGTTCTTTCTAAAAGCTTAATAAGCCATTCAAGAGATTCGACGCGTTTTTGTTTTGTGAATAATTCGTCTTGAATTATTTCAGTCATCTAAATTAACCTTGATTATTTTTCGCGCTTCCTCTTGTGCATTTTTTACCGTTTTGTCAATTGCTTTTTCAACTTCCTTTTCGATGCGATCACGGAGAATTGTATCGCCTCGGCCTACACGATTTCCAATTTGAAGAAAATTATTTTTAATTCCTGAAATAAAAGAGCCGAAAGTTAAAGCCACATCATGACGGAGAATTAAATGCTTGTCTTCCCGCGCTGCTTCCCTATCTTGTTTTTTTATTTGATTTTCTCTGTATAAAATATCTACTTTTATTTTTTCCTTTTCGAGTTCTTCGCGGTCTGATTCATCCAGGTCAGACGAGGCTGATCTTTTGAGTTGCAGAATTGCCTTTTCAATTAACGGCTCTGTAACCCAATCCCAGACTTCCGGTTCAAGAAGGTCATATTTGCCGTCCTCGGTCTTACGCAAATTAGCCCTACTTACCGTAGACGGGGCACATCCTCTTAGCTCTGCAATCTGTGACCTGCTGAGTAGTATCATATGCGTGCGTGCGCCCCCTTGACGATTCGGCACTGTGGTAAAATCTTCCGGGGTGTGGGGAAAGACCCATCACCGGGTACCCCCCGTCTCACAGTACCTTTTAATTGTGTGCCTGCGTGTACGTACACGTTTGCCCGTGGTGCGATCTTTAACCCATAGGTGGTGTCAATCTTCATCCATGGCCCTTTCTGTGGCGTGTGGGGGTTTTTCACTATGATTGCGGATTGCTTCGGCTCTCTCTTTCCAATCCTGGAACCGTTTGTATATGTTTTCTGACCCATCCTCTGAATCAATCTCTACCCAGAACTCTACCCCATCAGATTCATAGATATCAAAGAACTCATCAATCAATTCAATGATCTCCTCCCGCTCTTCTTGTCTGGCGATAGCAACGGCACTATCAATTTTGAGTTGCATGATCCCGCTTTTCATAACGGCACCACCTGCGCCTGTTCCTCTTTGTCCATTAGTTCCTCCTGATAATTTTAGTGGCGACATAGTACGCTAAAAAATATTCAGCTACAAAAAAAGCATATCTTTGTATCGAAAGGCTCTGAGATTCCCACACCGCAATTGACAAAGTGTTCATAATGAGTAAAGCCATGCAAATACGTGCCATTATTTATTCCTCCTGATATTTTTCTTTTTTCCAAGGCCCTCAAATATCGCCTTGATTTTCTGCATATTTTCCTCGATTTCTTCCTCCGTAAATTCCCGCTCTTCAATCTGCAAAACCGGGCTTTCAAGTTCCCTCCATTTTTGCTCAGGAATCGCCTTGAACGCCTTTTCAAGTTCCGCTACTCCCGGAGGCATCCTCAAAGACGGACTATGAACCATCACAACCTCAGCGAAAATAAGCGGCAGGCATTTCTCGCTTTTTTTGTTCAACCACATTGAGACGTATTTTTTTTGCGTTGGGGTGTAGTTACCGAAATACCCTTGCGCCTCGTTAATAAATTGTTCGGTTGTCAAAATATTATCTCCTCTGGATCGTACTCCTCTGCCGCTTCTGCTGCCTGGTACTGGTCAGCTAATGCCGTTACAACCTCCGGCCAGAACTGCACAATGCGCGAAGGTATCACCGGCGTTCCCCGGATCCTCTTATCGTTCCCGGTCTGCCGCATTTCAAGGAATTGAGAAAATACAGCCTTGGCAAGATCGCCCTCGTTGGTGTACGGCGTCTCCTTGTACAAGGCCCGGGTTTTCTTTGCGAGCTGATTTACCTGAGACCGCTCCTTGCCGTAGTTGGACCATGAGGTATGAGGCTGCACCCTGGTGATCATTTCTTGCCACATTTGGGCTAAATCGTCTTTCATCGGGGCGATGTCTTTGGATTGTTTAGAATCGGATTGTACCGCAGGTAGAGACTCCGCAGGAGGCTCCGGCTGTGCCGTCTCCACTTCTCCTATACTCTCTATACTCTCCTCTACTCTACTCTGTTCGGGGGTTCGCGTCATATTTCCGACATATTGCCGACATATTGCAGCGGTTTCATATTCTTCCGGTATTTCTTGGTGATTCTGGCAATCCTGGGAAAATGCTGTCATATTACCGGAAATTGCCGTCAATATGCCGTCAGTTTCAGCAATTACATTCTCTCTGCTGGGTAATTTTACCTTTCTCCGGCGATACAGCTCGGATAATTCTTGGACAAAATCCTCAGAATAGATTACATTTCTTTCTTCCCAGAGATCCTTGTCCAGCTTCCCAGATCTGACCATGTCGCCGATCATTACGCGGATTTCATTCTCAGTGAGGCCACAATATTCGTTGAATCTGTCCTTGTCGAAGTCTTCAACATAGGGGTAATAGTGCCCCGGCGATTGTGCAAGCCAGCGTAAAATCTGAGTAAAAAAACCGATGCCAGCAAGCCCGTATTTCTTTTGGAGGATAAAAAGCGTTCTACCATCTCGGACAAAAAACGGGAAGTATTCAACGGTGTCCTTAATCTTGTTTGCCATTCTACCCTTCCAGTAATTTCGTTTCGCACATTTCAATAAACTTGTCGCTTACGTGTTCATACATATCAGTGCCGTCATGGTTTTTTATTTCCAGGTCTTCAACATAAGGGTCAATTTCCCTGGTGCCGTTCGGTACGTCTGGGTCGCCTTCCCAATCGCCTGAAATAATCACGCCGGAAATATCAAATCCGTAAAAATAGGCGCTTACTCTTTCGCGTGCTGGTCTCTTCATTTAATCTCCAACTTCTCGCCGCAGAATAGACAGTCCCCGGGGAAATCTTCGCTGAGGTGATCGTTCCACTCGTTGCAGTGTGGACAATAGAGCGGATGGAAGTCTTTAACGATCTTCATAAAATGCCGTCCAAATCCTTCGCAGTTTTTCCGGGATAACGCCTCTTTATTTTTCATGCGGATTTCCTGCCAGTGGTCCGTTATTTTTTCAAACGGCTTCGGGATCAACTCAGCTACGTCGCCTTCGTGTGTTGCCATCATTTCCCCCACAAATTGTACTTGTCTTTAATTCTCAACATTGCCATGCTTTCGGCAACGTCGCGCTTTTTATCTCCGTCATATTCCATGATCGCTGCGCGTTCTTCCGTCTCTTCTGCGTGTTGCGGATACGTGCCTAAGAATTTACGGAATGCTACATTTAGAACCTTTGACACCCGCCGCCTACCTTGTATTTCTGCTTTTCCTCGTCGCTGAGTTTTAGAAATCCGGCAATGTCATTGAGAAACTTTTCACCCCGGCGTTTGTATAATTCGCCGTCTTTTCTGATCGGCCATGGACCACCATAGCCGTATTCAAACGTCCAGCCGTTAAACTCGTAAATCGTTGCGAAACACATAAACCCGCTCATGTGATAACCTCATAAATAGACTTGTGCTTATTCACATTGCGGATTATTCGCCCGGTCTTTTTGCGGTAGTCTCTGACGTAGCGCAAATAGGTGTCGGGATAATGTGTTTCATTCAGCATCCATTTGACCTTGAGATACAGGTCAAACCCGGTAAACCGTTCCCCTGGTTTGTAGGCGTCAAGGATTTGAAACGTTGCGGCTTTTGCGTTCATGAATAATCCCCCTGATTTTCTGGCTGATTGCAAAGATCGTCATGAGCGTGAAAGTTGAAATTGCAAGGCCCATGAAGAAGATTACAAAAATGTCAACTAAAACGCGTGCCGTCTGGTCAAGTAGTTCAATCATTTTTCACGCTCCTTTAGCATGGCATCGGCCATTGCGTAGCAAATTGCTGGAGTGGCCTTTTCTAATTCCTCATGCGTACCTTTTGCGGTCGCGTAACTCGTCATAAGGCCAGACAAAGCATGGGCGGCAAAATAATCGCGCAGGGTCATGCCATCACTTCCCTTGTCTCCTGGTGTCGGGAACGCCGGTCCGCCTGTTTCTTTACTCATAAATTACCCCCGGATTTTTCAAAAACTCGTAGTGAAGATGACCAACCTTACCGGCCGTCATTCCAGTATTTCCCATAATTCCAATGGTCTCACCCGCTGACACTTTCCACCCCTCGTGGACGTAGGTAACGTCTAAATGCGCATACCTGCTTATTCCGTCGTCATGTAGGATCTCAATATAGCCGCCGTAAACTGGATGGCCTGCATAATACCCATCAGGCGGTGGATAATGCGTTACGACAACACCTGATTTGACGGCGACTATTTCGGCACCATTCGGCGCTGAGTAGTCAGTACCGTAGTGGATAGCCGGCTTACCCGTGAAAGGCGATTCGCGAATTCCGAATTCACTTGTCAGCCAGTGTTTGCCTTTTATCGGGAATGTTGGTTTTTGCGCATTCTCTGGATGTATCATTTTTGATACATTGCTGACCTGCGCCATCGTCCCGGCTTCCGCTCCGCCCTGGGCCTGTTCCTTCGGGGCAGTCCATATTGCAAGTGACAGCGCCGCATTCAGGGCAAGGCTGATTATGAGACTTGGTAAAATCAATTTTTTCATTCTGTAACTCCTCGATATTTTCAAGGCACCTGATAACCATGGCGCCAGTCTGGATGAGTTCGTATTTCACTTTTTCGATATTATCCCCGTGGTAAACCGTGTTAAGCGCTGCCCGTATTGATTCCCCGGATTCTTCATTCATTACGCTTACCATGTGGATTAAATCTTCCGGGAAATACGGATGCTTATTTTTTGCGTTGTATAATTCGTGTTCGATTAAGCGGTAGTATTGGTGGTGGCTCATTTGTAAATATTCTCCTGTATTTCCTTAACCTGGAACAATTCCGCCTGTGCTATGTGGCGCTTGTAGCGGTCCTCCTGTGCTTGCCAGTAGTCCTGGTCAAGTTCGCATCCCTCGAAATCGAAGCCGAGATCATGGCAGGCGATGCGGATTGAGCCGCTTCCTACGTGGGAATCGAATATTGTCTGTCCTGGTTTTGCGTAGTTTTTCAAGATCCACTTATAGAGGGCTACGGGCTTTTGGGTGGGGTGGATGCGTTTTTCTTTTTGTGGCCGCATTCTAAAAAAACGTGCGCTTTGATTAAATGATGTCCATGCATATTCCCCATCGGCAAAGCTTATACCTTGAGGTTGTTTTTTGTCCCAAATTAAAAAACATCTTGTTGGTTGTAAATTGTAATAATTACCGCCCCAAATTATTTGATTTTCACTTACCCTAAAAAGTTCATTGAAATATCTTTGGTCCGGTAAAAATAAATCCCATTTTTTACCAGCGCCACCATAATGCCCAAGCCTCCCTGAGCTGTTTATGTCTATCCCATACGGCGGATCAACAATCGCCAATTCATAGGCGTTATTGGGTAAGTCCTTCATGAACTCCATGCAGTCGCACAGGTGGACGATGTTTTTCATGCGTTCACCCGCCTTCTATTTTTCCGTTCACAAAAAAGCGACGGCTGTGAAAAGGTCAAAATCTGTTCATTACATGCTTTGCAGAATTCTTTTTTTATCTCGAAACCGTACGCTCTCCGGTTCAGATTTTTAGCGGCCAATAAAGTTGTCCCGCTGCCAGCCACCGGGTCAATGACAACTTCGTCCTCGTCGGTAAATAATTCAATCAGCCTTTCAAGAAGCTGTACGCTCTTCTGCGTCGGGTGTACTTTTGGCGTCTCGTTGTCCCTCGGGTACTCCATGCAGTTGAAAACCATGTTTCCATGATTGTTAAATTTCGGGAGTTTATCCCGGTAGAAAATCAACGCATATTCTGAATTACCCACAACGCGCATATTGGCTTTTAAAACCTGGGGGCTGTATTTCTTGTAAAAAACCATGTTGATGTATTTTGGAAAGCCGTGTTTTTTGGCAAGCTCGATCAGCCCGAATTGCTGCTCAAAGGAACAGAAAATAATCATGGCTCCTGCTTTGCCTTTTTCTTTTGGTTCTGGCTTGAGAAGTTTTCCGCAGAAATGGAAATACTCCGCTATCTTGAAATTCTTGTCAGTATCGAAAAACTGCTTCCCCGCAAGTTTTGATTCACCGTTTGCGTTATCCCCTCCCTCATACCACATTGGATTTGACGCATAGGCATTATTCCCGAGATTGTACGGGATATCCGCAATTATTAACTGAGCCTTTGGAATCCCGTATAATTTATAGTTAGAAAAATGGTCGTTAAATAATTGTATTCTTTCCATGTCCCCTCAATGCGCCCCGGAAAACCGGGGCTTTACCAACCTGGCCTATTAAATGCGCTGACGGATATCTTTCCGGCAGATAACCTTAACGCCTTCTCCGAGAGCTTCTTGCGCTCGGTCTTTCATCGAACGTACCGCCGCGCCGATTGCTTTTGTGTCGGGGATGAGATATGCGGGGTTAATTTTTGCCTTATCGACAATCTCAAATTCCCATACGTCAACCGTGTAAGTGCCTTTTGCAAGTTCAGGCTCCGGCGGCTTAACGTACGTGATAGGCTTATCAAGGATTTCCTCTTCTCCTGTTTCGACTGCCTCGGCAAGTCTCCGCTCTTCTTCTTCGCGCCTTCGCCTTGCCTCTTCTTCTCTTCGCTGTCTTTCCTGCTCGGTAAGGTATGCGGATATCTGGCTTTTTACCGTTCTTTCAGCTTTTCCGAGTGGTACAGTAAAATGCTCAATTTTCTGGACAACAGCTTTCCGCTCTGCTTCGGCGGCCTTCTTCTTTTCCTGCGCCTCTTTGAGTTCGTCGGAGAAATGATCCTCTACGAATTTTGAGGTCTGCTTACAGGTGGTCAAAAACAGATTTGCTTTTTCGAGCGATTCCTGGTCAATGATTTTTATCGTCTGCTGTTCAGCGAGAACAGTTTCAAGCGTTTTTTGTAGATCTTTTTCTGCCATTATCTTTCTTCTCCTTCAAGTTCGAAATCCCCGTCAATCGTGTCAATGTTCAGGTCTGGGTCTTCGGGGTTGATTGTGTGAGTGCGGTTGTCTGCGCTTGTAGCTTTCGCAATTTCAACTGATTTCGGGGCATACCGGAGCAGGTCGATCATGACAGTCTTACATGCCATCTGGTCAAAATTGGTTTGCCAGGGGCCGGAGGAAAAAGACTTGCTGTACTGTTTTGCGTGGGCTTCGACCTTTTCACGTGACCAGACACGGAAATCAAAACCGCCGTTTGTCAGGTGGTAGACCGCATAATAATGCGTAATCTTTCCGCTCGGCTTTTCGGCCGGCACGTGCACAAGGTCTGGATTAAGCCCGTAGGAATACCGGAATTCGTCTGCTTCATCGACCGGGTGAGCGGTGAGCTGCCGGTACTGCCCTGAGCGGTGTGCAAGGTCAACGATGCCCTTGTACCCCATCTGGAACTGTGCCTGCATCCCGTTTTTGCTGTTGTACGGGATTATGTAGCACTGTCCGAGCGGGGTATTCGGTTCAAGGCCGAGCTGTGAAGCCTGTATAATTGACCCCATGAGGGAAACCGCTTCCGCCTGTCCCAGCTTCGGATTATTCCGAATCGCGGTCAACGCCATACGTGCCATACGGTCGGGGGTTACGTGTTTAGGAAGTGCCCTTTCAATCTGGGGCTTGAGCTTTTCGATCATTGCGCCGATAGTGTCAGCGGGCTTATGTGCCTTCGCAGGTGCTTTGCCTTCGGTCGGGGCTGTTGCCGCAGCTCCGGCCTCTTTTGTTCCGTCTGTTCTCAAAACCTTCTCCTATTCCTTTACCTTCACGGACAGCCGTCCGCTTTCTGACGTGGTGACATACGGGTCAATCATGCCCGGATGATCCTTTTCAAACTGTTCCTTATTGAAAGATGAGCGGTTAAACCGCGACCATGTGATTTTATATTTCCCGGTTTCGCCGTATTTTGATCTCTTGAGTTCCATGATGATTTTCTGATTGATGCGCTTCCGCTCTTCGGTAAGGTCGTCTATCTGGATTTTAAGTTGTAAATAGCGGTCAATTTCTCCCTGCATATCGGACAGGTCAATTGTTTCATCACCCTGTGGATCGCCGTACTGCATGAGGGCGTCTGTCTCAGCGTCAAGACCCATCGGCAGTGGAAAATAGAGCGGGTCGTTCTTCTGTATCGCTTCCCAGATTTCCCGCTCACGCTCTGCGAGATCTGCGATGTACCCTTCGTTCCGCGGTACTATACGGAGGAGGCGAGTATTCCCGATAAGACCGAAAACCCACCATTCATTTAAACCGGTTCCAGCCATGTAATGCTGTACCTGATCATAGTAGGTATCCGGGAGACTATCGCCGTCTTTCCCGCCCCATTCTTTCAGGCGGTAGGAGGATCCCGTCTTGATCTCAAGGCCGACGGTGTCGCCCGGTATGTTCAAGAATCCGTCAGGGTTGATAATCATCCATAAGTACTTGATGCTCCGGTAGGTA
Organism: Marispirochaeta aestuarii; assembly: GCF_002087085.1. Classification (NCBI taxonomy): domain Bacteria; kingdom Pseudomonadati; phylum Spirochaetota; class Spirochaetia; order Spirochaetales; family Spirochaetaceae; genus Marispirochaeta; species Marispirochaeta aestuarii. Next base: position 127,687 of record NZ_MWQY01000003.1, read on the forward strand.
TGCGTCGGGTCAATGACGTCAACATTAACCAGGAGTTTTTCCCGGATGTAAGGCCCTACAATTTCACGGCGTATAATCGGTTCAAGGATATTTCCGACCGCGACCGGCTCTTCTTCGCTTATGTCTTCCGGGACGTATCGCCCCGTCTTCTCAAGGCAGACAGTAAGCGGGGAGCCGTATTTGCTATGCCCCATGATTGCCCCGGCGTCACTTCCGCCGATTCCAGTCTTACGGAGTGATAGCCATTCTTCCTCGGTTATATCGCTGTATGCTGCGATTGGTTCGCAGTCTGTGAGGTGTATCATCTGACCTTCACCGCCTTAACCGCTCCTTGGTCTATTATGACCGGGCGTTTTGCCGCCATGATGCTTTTGTACTGGTAACGTGTCGGCGCTCTGTTTCCAAACATCCTGTCGAGGTTAGCCCGAATGAAGAACGGGTCTCTCCATTTGTTCTGCTTCGGGGTCGCCTTCGTTTTATCCCGTGGCGATCCTGAACTTGTTTTGCTTACGTACTTGCTCATTTTTCCCCCTTTATAAAAACACCGGTCCTGCAATGCGGGCAGATTGCCATTCTGCCGCCGCCGTATTGGTCGTAAAACTGATGGAACTTTGCGCCAGATGCTTCCAGCCGGTCTTGCCGGTGGCGTCGAAAAATCAGGCAAATAATTTTTTTGATAATTTTCACCGTTCCCCCTTAAAGTGCCCCGGCAACCTCTTTAAAGCCGGGGCGTACGAATTAGCTTTTCTACAATATGGCTACTTCTTCACCTGCGCCCCTCTTTGTCGTAATCCTAAGACAACGAAAAAAAAGTTATTCACCCCGATCAACTCACGGGTGTTGACCATCGCGTACAGCTAAATGGTCTATACCGGCTCCGGGAATTGAACCCGGAAAGGGCCGCCCTGCGTTTGCAGTCTCATAGGTCCCGCCGGCGATGGGGACAGGTAGCCTTCGCATCTACCTTCTGGGGTGCGTTCACACAAAGGGAGGTAAGTTCCCGCTTCCCCGCTCCTGTGGCGAAGTTAAACCAACTCGCTGGAATCCCCACACGTTTTTTACATCGCTGTTTCATGTTTCGATAAACCTTACCTGATCGCCGTAAAGCTCTAAAAATCTATGCCGCTTGAGGGTGTATTCTTTTGTCCGCATACCCTTCACGTCTTCGACGGTTCTCACGCCGTTTTGCCAGTACTCAAAATCTGCAACGTAAAACCGGGCCCGTAGCGTTTTCCCGTTCCATTTGACGGTCTTGGAAATCTCGTATCTCGGCTGCAACTTAAGCCCCTGGATTTCCCCTGCTCTTTCCAGCATCTTGAGTTCCGCATACCGGGCGGCCTCTTTTTTGCTGTCGAAGGTGATCCCGTCGATTGTTGTTTTCCGGTTGCGGTATTTGTTCTTCAATTTCTCTCCTTGCCTACCGAGCCCTGCCATATCATCCCTCATCAGGTGCAGTCAGCGGGTCGTCCTCATCCCGGAAAGCCGGGTCACAGACATATTGATTGGAATCGCTTATGGAAAGCACTGCCTCATCTAAGAGCGTTCCATACGGTATTCCATGCAGTTTTGCTATCCTCCGTATCAGGTGAGCCTTTACCCATTCGCCGCCTACGGTTAGACGGAAGGTTTCTTTCAATGCGCCGGAAAGGTCGGGCTCTGCTTTTGCTTTCTTTGACACTTTTAGCCTCCTTGTGCCGTACAGCTCGCTACTTGATAGATCGCTCACGGATTGCCGCCTCAGTTTCTTTCAGGTCGTAAAGGATGCGGGAAAACGGATTGTCTGATGCCCGGTAGCCTTTGATGATCCCGGCTTTGCGCCAGCGGTTTACTGTTTTGACATTGACGCTAAAGTGCCGGGCTATCTCGGTGCCGGTTCTCCAGGTTGTTGTTTTCTGGTCGCGGATGATGTCTTGCATTAACCCGACAAGGCTACGAAGCTCCGAGACTTCCCGGGCGCCAGATTCAATCCGGCTGACGGTGTGCCCGATTGCCTCGGTGATCTCTTCCATCTTCTCAACGGCCTTCTGGTTGATTTCCGTCAACGCCTCAAGCTGGCCCATCATGCGGTCAGACATGCCAGCTCCTTTGCCGCTTTGCGCTGCCAATAGATGGCGCTTCTCATGTTGCCGGACTGGAAAAAGAACAATGACAATCTTATGGCCCTGCTGTAACGTTGCATGTTCATCTCAACACCTCCTCGAATACCGGCTGTCCGTTGATGGCCAGGAACCGCTCGAAGGTTCCCGCCGGTGAAAAGCCGGTAATTTGCCGGACCTGATCATCGGTTCGGTATTGACGCATTAAAGTTGTCCATTGAAAGATTCCGGCCAGCTCGTGAATCGGCCGGGGGTTCGGTAGGATTGTCATGCTATATACCTCTCTTTCCAAAGGCGACGGATAAAATCGAGACCCTTCTGATAAACGACTGTTTTTATATTGATTGACGTTGAACCGTCGTTCTTTGTGTACTTCTGTTCAATGGTGCGGAAGTAGCCACGATCAATGAAGCTTTGATAAGGCTGGTTGTTCTGCTGTAATACGTTGTTGTCTCTGAGGAAGTTGAACAGTGTATTCCTGCCGACACCGAGGTGCAAAACCTTTGCGGCTGTCGCCATGTCCACTGCATCGGTTGAATCGGTTACTTGATCAAAAAACTCTATTTTTGGTTTTGCTCTGTCAAGTTGGGCCTGCAGTTCTTCTATCTCTTCATTAAGTAGGTTTATGGCCTGACGGACAATAAGACGCTTTTCAAGGGCGGTCTTTGGTAAGACCTCCAGAGTACTCTTGAGGTTATGATGCCCCTCTATTCTTTTCTTGACCGCAGTTACTTGCGTTTCGTTCAGGTATGTGGTCTTTCCAACATTAAAAATATCAGGAAACATATACTTGGCATTTGCTCGTACTGTTTCCGGTGCAACGCCAAGCACCATCGCTACTTCCTTGACCGTCATGCTCCCTCTGGATGCTACATCCTTCATTCCAATACCTCCAATTTCTTAATATTAATCTAAGTATTTTATGATTTGATTGCTTCCCACTCTTCTACACGTTTCATTGCTTCCACTCGCAGGAATGGTCCAGCCTTTCTCCCGGTTGCCCTTATGAATGCGTTAAATCGTTCTTTTTCTTCAGTGGTGAAGGGAACAGACGCCTTGTATCTTCCGTCTGGTTTCCGTTTGGATTCTTTCATATCATCAGAATATATCCTCTTGGATACCTTGTCAAGAAAAAAAGTATCCATTTGGGGTATATTTTCCGATATAAAGGCTATGGACTTTCTTGATCGCGTAAAAATAGAAGTACGCAAACAAAAAATTACTCAAGAGTGGTTGGCAGAGAAGGCAGGTATAAGCTATTCAACCTTCAAGGGATGGAAGTCAAAAGGTAGAGTCCCCAACGTGTATCAAGCTGTTGATATCGCCAAGATTCTTGGTACCTCTGTTGAATATTTAGTGACTGGATCTTCTGGTGGTAAGTCTGATCAGAGAATAAAGATCGAACGATTTATTGATCTTCTCTCTGATAGTGAGATAGAGCGGGCTCAAATAATTCTTGAGGCTTCGTTCCCGAACAAAAAAGTAGGGTGGTCGGAAGGGTCGGCAATGTGATTAAGGTATTGTTTTAATAAATGGAGGTATGTATGAGGAAAATTATATTTGTTGTGTTTATATCTTTTACACTTTTGGGCTGCGTAAGAGATCCTATGGATACCGTTCTTAATAAAGATAATTACACGGAAGTAGTAGAGAATATAAGAAAAAATGCTGACAAGAAGACTTGGGATGCGGTAAATGGTCTAATACAGCTAAATGCTTTCTCAAACGCTTTCAGCGGGATTTCAACAGAATACGGATCGCTCCCAAAAGAATGGGAAGGTAAGTCTTTTAATGATATCCTAAAAATTATTAAAGAAAGATTGGATGAAAAAAAGAAGATCAATGAGATTGTTAACAACTCAATAAGAATAAATGGCGTAGAGGTTTGGGGGGATATAAAAAACCCGTACAACTGGTCTATTGATATATCATTTCACAATATATCAGATATAAGAATATCTAAATTTTATGGAACTTTAACACTAATAGACAACAACGGGAAAGAACATTCAAGCAAATCGATCGTATATGAGGCACATGGCGGGGCTCTTAATCCAGGAGAAACGCAAGAAGATACTTATGATTTCGTTGAAACAGGGGATACTGATATTGTCGAGATACTTATGACTGGTAAGATCAAACTTACAATAATGCTAACGTGCCATGAATTGATAGACGTTAACGGTAAGTCATACATATACAGCGATATAAATATCTAATGCAGAGATATCCAGGGCGCTGGGATAAAAAAAGCCCCCGGGTTTCGGGGGCCTTTTTGTCACTTCTGCTTCCGTGGCCTTCCGCCCTTCTTGCCGTTCTCGCGGGAGGATGCCGCTTTCTTTTCTGTTTTCGCCGATCCGCCCTTCCTACCTATCTCCTGCGCCTGTGTGCCGTATATCGGGCCGTAATAGTCACGGTCAATAACGGTGTACACGTTGCCGCCGTGGAGCGCTATCGAGTACTGGCGGCCGTCGTTGTCGATCTTGTCGATAACTTCCGCTTCCCGCTCTATCAGTTTTCCGCCCTTGGTCTTGATTCTTATTTCCATTTTTATCTCCTTAAAATGGTTTAATCTCTTCATACAGTTTCACGAGCTCTGCATGCTCGGCTTCATAGGATTCCCGCCTGGGGTCGCTATCATTCATCCCGTTAAGCAGGCGTACCAGCTTATCTCTTCTGCTGCTAACCTTGCTCCAAAGAGGCTCCCTTCCGGTCTCATCATAGTCATAAGGGTTAAACCCTTCGCCGTTTTCGCAGAAAAGTTCGTTCCATTTCTCTTTGTTCATCTCAATCCCCCTTACCTTATATGCATAGTATATACCTAACCGCTTAGGTTGTCAAGAGAAAAGATAAGTTTTTTCACTTTTTTTTGAAAGTTTTTCCCAGGCAAAGTATCAGATATGACGTCAAAATCCGCTCACAAACTTTTTCATACATTTTAACGAATTATTTTTACACCATATATAGTGGCATGTCCCCTTATGTCCCCTTATGTACCCATATTGGTAGCGTGAAGGTAGGTTCGACTCCCGCCACCTCCAGAAAACCCGCCTTCCGGCGGGTTTTTTTATTCCTGCAGCACCCGGATAATCATGGTACCGGGCACATTCCTGCGTGTAAGCCGCCAGGCAGTCAGAATTTCTCCTGTAAACAATAACCGTACGCCCCAGCCAAGCGATCTTGCTCCGAAAGCTCCATCACGGGGGAGATCGGTAATCGGATTTCTATTATCGGTTCCCGTGGATTATTTTGCGGTATATGCATATTCAATATATACTGTACAGGAATCGGTATCCGCAGGAATCAGCGAGGCGGAATCGAAGAGAAGGAAATACATATAATGCGGTTATATGGATAACGAAAAAAGTTCCAGATTTACCAGGCTGAAGGGTTTCCTCCTGGCAGAATTACTGCGATTACTGCGCAGAAGCTGGCGGATCTCAATAATCAATAAAGAAGTACTGGACAATCTATACAAGGAGAATACGCCTTTTCTTCTATTTTTCTGGCACGGTAATTATGCTCCCGTTTTCCCGATCCTTGAGGGGTATAAAGCCGCGGTTATCAGCAGCAGATCAGAACGCGGCAGTGTAATTGCAGAGGTGTGCCTGAACTTCGGATATCAAAGCGCGCTGCTCTCGGACAGGCCGAGCCGGGAAGCCTTTGATCAGATGCGGAGGATCTTATCCGACAGCAGGGCTGCGGGAACAGCCGCAGACGGTCCGTTGGGCCCCCGGCATCAGGTAAAAGCAGGGCTGATTTATCTGGCTGCCCACCTCAATCTCAGGCTGCTGCCCGTGGCCGTAGCCTGCAGCAGTAAAATTGTCCTTAAAAAGCGCTGGGATAAACTGGAAATCCCTCTCCCCTGTGCACGAATCGCCCTGGTTTTCGGCGAAGCCTTCGAAATACCCTCAGGCGGCGGAAAGGAACGGATTCGTCAAACCGCCGCCCATACAGGAGAAACACTCCAGCTGCTGGAAGCACAGGCGGAAGAAATCGTCTCTTCCGGATACCGGAGGAATCGCAAACCGGCTGGATAGCTTGTAAGGCAAAAGGCAGCAGAGTATGATTGATGTAAAGGATCATTATGATCAAAGGTGAATCAGGAAAAACTCCTGCAGGCGTATCAAAGAGAATCAGCGGCTATCTGGGATTGACGGCGCTTTTTTTTGCCATATCCCTTGTAACCCTCTATTTTGTACACCGTTTTTTTTCCGGAGGAACAATCAGGATTCCGGAAGAGTTCTTTTCCCTTCCTGTTTTCGCCGGTCTTTTTGTGCTTCTTGTCCTCTACTTTCTTATGGACGGACTCCGGCTGTACAGCGTAATTCGTGCCGTCGGATTCCGTATCTCCTTTGCCTATATTCTGCGCCTGGTATTCGTAAATATTTTCATCTCCAACGTTACCCCCCTCGCCATCGGGGGTGGATTTATGCAGGTCTTTTTCATGTGCCGGAAAGGAATGCCTGCAGGAGAAGCGACTGCCGCCACCTCCATAAGAACCCTGCTTGCGGCCCTCGTGCTGTTTATCCTGACACCGATAATAATCTGGTTTGAACCGCAGGAATTCTCCATGTTCTTCCATCCCAACATCCTCTATGCCATTACCGTAATATCCTGCCTCTACCTTGCGTTCTTCTGGGTCGTTCTGTTCAGAATCCGCTTGATTAAATTCCTGATATTCCATGTCCTTTACGGCCTTCATACAGTGAAAATTCTTTCGCGGAAACGTTTCAGATCAGCATTTGTCAAAATCTCCCGGGAACTCCGTTCCTTCTCCGGAGGATTCATACGTTTCTTTCAAGGGAGCCCGGGATGGGCAGCCCTGTCCGTACTTTTTACGGCACTGTTTCTGCTGCTGCTGTTCTCCTTTTCCATTGTTCTAATCCGGATTCTCGGCTATTCGATTCCGGCCTTGACCATCCTGGCATTCCAGGTGGTGGTGACTTTTTTCATGTATTTTGCTCCGACCCCCGGTGCTGCCGGTATAGCGGAAGGCGGCTACGGGCTCCTGTTTGCACAGCTGGTGCGACAAAACGATATAACAATGCTCACCCTTTTATGGCGCTTTCTTACCATCTACATCGGCGTTTTTATCGGGATACTCATAATTTACCTGGAACTCTACCGTGGAGAAAAAGAAAAGAAGCATGAGACGTAAAGTTCGTTTAAAGCTTTGTCTGTTTTTTCTCCTTTCCTTACTTTTTATTTTCATCGCTTACAGAATTTATCTTTTTATTTATGAAAAGGATTACGAATCCCTCAATGCATACAACATAGAAAAAATTGGAAACGAGATGAGGGGTAAAACATCCCTTTCCTTTGCCGTTGTCGGAAATATTCGTAATTCCATGAGGATTTTCGAGCAGCGTATCGTTCCCCTCATGAAAGAAACTGAAGTCGATTTCATGATCTCCTCGGGAAACGCTGTATATGACGGTGCAGAGGGAAAATATCGGCTGCTGTATCGAGGGCTGCGTAAACTCGGGATTCCATACATTCTTGCACCTGGTAAAAACGAGGTTGAAGATTTTGGTTCGAAAAATTTTTATCGGCATTTTGGACCCTTCTTTTTCTCTTTTCATATCGATACTGCGTATTTCATCTTTCTCGACGCCAGCGGCATGACTTCCTGGAAATGGCAGTATAAATGGCTTCAGGATGAACTGGAAAAAGCAGAATCGTTTCAATACAGATTCGTGTTCCTCAGCCGTTCACTGCTGCCTTTCCCGGGGGCTGAACAGAAGGGCCAACGTTTCATGCTCGATGAGAATACAAGCTCGATGCTGCAGGGGATATTCTCGAAGCATGACATTACCGCCGTCATTTCAAACGGATATCCCTCGTTCAACGAGACAGTAAAAAACGGTGTACGCTATATTGTCTCCGGTGGAGGCGGAGGACTGCTGCTGGAAAAGGAAGAACAGTACCAGTTTGTAAAAATTGAAATTTCTGAAGATGGAGTCGTAGCCAGAAACATCAGAGCCAGCGGACGAATGCCTTTTTACCTGGAAAACCTGGAAACAGTAAAACTCTATCTTCACTCTTTTTTATATATGAGTCTTTTCAACATGATTCTGATTATAAGCATTGTCGGGCTGTTCATCCTTGAAATCTACTCCCTGATACTTCGGCAGGAACATCTGTACAGGGATTTCAGTATTGGAGAAGCCGAACTCGACATCGCGTCTCTCAAGGTGGCGATGTTCACCAACAACTACCTGCCCTTCGTCGGCGGTGTTCCTCTTTCAATTAATCGTCTGTTCCGCGGTCTGCGACGCCTTGGCGTTACGGTGAAAATTTTCGCCCCGGCTTTCAAGCAGCCATGGCATGATCCGGACAGCGACAGTATCATTCGTTGTCCCGCCATATTTACCCCCCGAAGCTTCAATGTGCCGATAGTCAATATTTTTTCACGGAAGATCGAAAAGGAGTTCAGGGTCTTCGACTGTGATCTGGTACACATTCACCATCCATACTGGCTTGGAAAAAAGGGATTACGTCTTGCCAGAAAACAGGGGATCCCGGTTGTCTTCACCTACCATACACGACTTGAACGATACACCCATTATATTCCTCTTCCCGGTACGCCGATTAAAAACCTGGCAGCGCATTTTCTTATCAAGCATTTTGCCAATAAATGCGATGCCATCATAACTCCCACATCATCCACTGAAGAGTATCTCAGGAATCTCGGAGTCAGTGCTCTGATCGAAACCATACCAACGGGCATCATTCTTGAAGACTACAAACGCTGGCTCCCCGGACAGATCCTGAACTTGAGAAAACAGTATGCGGAAAAAAACGAACTCCTTTTAATCAGTGTCTCCAGGCTGGCAAAGGAAAAGAATCTGGATTTTCTGATCGATGCCGTATCAAAGGTAAGGAAACTGACCGGCACTCCCTTCAAATGCCTGCTGGTCGGGGACGGACCAGAGAAAACCCGTCTGACCGAAAAGGTTCGGTCCACAGGAATGCAGAAGATTATCAGGTTCATCGGCAGTCTCACCCCGGAGGATGTCATTCGACACTATCTTGCGTCTGATCTTTTTGTTTTCGCCTCAACATCGGAAACCCAGGGAATGGTTCTTGTTGAAGCTATGGCGGGAGGGTGTCCAGTTGTGGCTGTACGGGCAAGTGGAGTCCATGACGTGGTAGAAGATGGGTACAACGGTTTTAAAACGGCGGAGAGTACCGACAGCTGGGCCAAAACGGTGTCGAATCTGCTGAATGACCGGGAACTGCTTAAAACCCTTTCCGATAACAGTCGGCGCTATGCAGCAGCCTATGAAGTCGAAAAGATCACGGAGAAAATTACCAGGCTTTACCGGCATGTGCTTATTCTCAACAAGTCGCAGAATCTATGAATGCCTGTCAGTGAGCCGACAAAAAACGGCAGGAACCGGCATACAGAGCATCCGTCCTTTGAGACTGTATGGGATGAGGTCTGTCTAAGAGCATTGTAAATACAGGCCTGTTTTCTGAAGAGAACTCTTATCCCTCTTTCAAGACCCTGCTGTTTAACGACGGATCGAAACCATATTTCCATGTTTTCATACACCATAAAAACAATCTGGCTTTTTTCTTTACATAATGATATCCTGATGTTGTCTGACCTCTGACAAAAGTCACCAGAGAGGCAGCAGGACTATCCTGCCTGCAGGGGGAGAGAATACGATGAAAGCAGCGGTTAAAAAGAATGAAGAAAAGAAATTCTATATCCACGACTTTCCCGATCCCGAACCAGGACCCGATGAGGTTCTGGTCAAGGTAAAAAGCATGGGAATCTGCGGTACCGATGTGGCAATCCGAAACAACAGCTTTATCGGGCGGCACGGGAAAGTGCAGATCCCCATAATCCCTGGGCATGAGTTCTGCGGTGAAGTCGTGGAGACCGGTGCCAGGGTACGGAAGCTGTCCCGGGGAGACAGGGTCGTTACCAGCGCAATCAAGGGATGCGGAAAATGCCGGGCCTGTCTCAAAGGCATGTACAACCGCTGCCAGCACTGGGACCATGTGGGAATCGACTCCCCCGGGAGTTTCGCTGAATATGTCTGCGTAGCTGAAGATATTCTGTTTCCGGTTCCGGAGTATATTCCCGATATAGAGGCAGCCGTTCTGGAACCTCTGACCACCGCTGTCCGGGCTTTTCGGGTGAATCCTCTGGAGCCTGGAAGTTTCGTTGCGGTAATCGGCCCCGGCCCCTTCGGGCTCTTTATTCTTCAGGCTGCCCGGGCAGCAGGAGCTGAGCGCCTGGCGGTTATCGGACTCAGCCAGGACGAGTCGCGCCTGGAACTGGCCAAAGAGCTCGGCGCCACGGATATAATCTATGCTGACCGGAGCGACGCCGTAGAAACGGTTAAAGCCATGACAGCGGGCATGGGAGCAGACCGGACCATAGAAGCAACAGGAAACGTGGAGGCTGTCACATCCGCAATCAGGATGACCGCTCCGGGGAGCCTTTTTCTGATGGGCGGCAGCGGTTTCAGTGGAAAATCGGTCTGTTTTGAGCCCTGGAACGTTGTACGGGACGAAAAGCAGATCAAGGGGCTTCAGGGTTTCGCCATGGAAGACTATCTTGCGGTGCTTGACCTGTACAGGAGCGGAAAAATCGCAATCCGCCCCCTCATAAGCGATGTAATGACCCTGGAAAACATTAACCAGGCCTGTGATCTGATGGAGCAGAAGAAGGTACTCAAGATCGTCCTGACTCACGGCGGCTGAAACAGGATTATCTGTTCCTGGCAACAACCCTGTTTTTTCCTCCAAGCTTGCCGGTATACATGGCCTCGTCCGCCCTTTTAATACAGTTCTGGAGAGTCTCGGTATTGTTTAATACCGAGACTCCTATTGTAATCGACAAATACAGGGATTTACCTTCTATTTCATAGGGTGATTCCGTAATACCTTTTAAAACCTTGTCAGCAGCACGTTCCGCGCCGTTGATATCCGTACCCGGAAGCATGATCAGGAATTTTCCTCCCCACCCCATCTCCCGATTTGATCGGTCAATCGCAGCGCCGTACTCATACGAAGAACTGTCTCCTTCAACACCTGATCACCAAAGGAGTGGCCATAGCTGTCGTTCACTTTTTTAAAGTCGTCAATGTCGCACATCAATAACCCGAGACTCGCGTTGGATATGGAATTATGAACTCTTTCATTGGCAAGGACTTCTTCCATTCCCCTTCGATTCAGACAGCCGGTAAGAGGGTCCACCTGGCTGAGATGACTGATGTAGGTTTCCGCAGCCCAGGAAGCCCTGGAAAAATAATAGGAGAGCAGGGAGAGCGAGAAAACCACAACGATAATATTGATGGTGAAAAAGAGATTCTCCAGGTCAATTGAAAGTACGTATGGGGCGCTGTAGTCAGCGAAAAAAAACCTAAGGGCAGTAAAAGCAATTATTGTACCAAGCATGAGCAGCCATTTTCCCAGGTCGCTGGTAAAGGGAAGAAGGAACATACATGGTCCCAGGGTCAGGATAAAGAGATGAAAACCCGGTCCAAGCCCCAGGAACAGCGCACTGAGGAATGAATGGACAATGATCTCGGTGGTGCCGAGAAAAAAAGCGCTATAATGATAACCCCGTTTGGTAAGAAAAAGACAGAAAGAAAAAACTGCCAGACTCAGACCATTAAACATGGCCATTGGATACACTCCGAGACCAAGAAAGAGCATCAATAACAGGAGATGAGCAAGCAGACAGAAGATAAACAGGTATTCCGTAACCAGATAAAAGCGGAACAGAGACCGGGAAGGAAATACTTCCGGGGATAAATGTTTAATCATCATTCTCTGGTTCAATCTCAAGTCGCTCCTCTACGGGTCAATATTGTCCGTTAAGAACCATCCGGTAGTGTTCACGACTCCTTTTCAGCATCGATCCCATGCTGAGGGCTTTCCACACCCTGGGACCGCAGATACAGTGTCTGGGTGGGATAGGCAAATTCAATGCCTTTTTCTTCGAAAATTTTAAAGAGCTCCATATTTATTCTCTGCTGAACATCCATATAGACCAGGTAATCGGGACTCAATACGTAATAGACGGTTTCAAAGGTAAGAGCGAAATCACCGAATCCCTGAAAATGGGACCTGTCGAACTGGGCGCCTTCGATACCCTCGATTATCCCTTTGATAATCTCAGTGATCTGTGCAAGCTGAGCCGCAGTCGTCTGATATACAACCCCGATCCTGAAAACAATTCTTCTGCGTTCCATCCTCTTATAGTTATGAAGCCTTGAATTAACCAGGTTCGAATTGGATACGATTAACTGTTCCCCCGAAAGGGTGCGAACCCGGGTTGTTTTTATCCCGATCTTTTCAATTACCCCCATTTTGTCGTCAAAGATGACAAAATCCCCCAGCTCAAAGGGACGGTCAAAGAAAATGACAAAATAATTGAACAGATCCCCGAGAATTCCCTGGGCCGCTATGGCAACGGCAATACCGGAAACCCCCAGCCCTGCAACCAGGGTGGATATATTGAAACCCAGATTATCAAGAAGAAATATGAAGGCGCTGATCCAGAGGATAAAGGAAACAAAAGACAAGAGGGGTTTGATTCTCTTCTCATCCTCCTCGTGTCCGGTTTTCTGTGCATATTTTCGTAAGGACGTCTCGAGTAAAAAGACTGTGGCCCGGACTGCGAGAACGGCAATAACAGCCGAGATGAACCCCTGAAAAAATCTGTTCACTGTTTCATTTACGGCAAATCCTGCAACAGAGAGACGTATTACGACAATGTACAGGAGGGGCACAAGGATCTTTTTAAATCCTGTGCGCACAATCCACCAGCGGTTTCCCTCTGCCCCGGCTTCACAGCGTCGCTTAAGCCGACGTCCGATAAATATGTGCACTATGGAGACAATGAATAAACCGCAGACAAGAATTATGAGGGCCTGAACATAGACCATAAGTGGATTACCAAGAAAAGAAAATTCTTTTAACTGATCAAACATACTTACAGTATACAGAATGGAAGGGCTGATCGCAACTGAATAAAGGTATACTTCGCGGACTCCATTCGTCCGAAGCATCTTCCGTATTTGTCTTTCTTCAGCATCCGCAGGCTTATACAACTCCATTATGAAAATACATGGGGAAATGGCCCGGTCCGTGTGTATTCAGAAGAGGATGGAACAACTTAGCCCCTGGTATGATACAATGAGACATCTTCTTTTTCCGGGAGAAACCACATGACAACAGCGATCAGTGCAATCCTTGCCGGTGCTGTACTTCTCTTCTGGAGTGCCGACCGTTTCGTGGAAGGGGCCGCAGGCACCGCACGGCATTTCGGCATGTCCTCACTCATGATCGGCATGATTATTGTCGGTTTCGGCACATCAGCACCGGAGATGCTGGTTTCCGCCATGGCATCCTTGCAGAATAACGCCGGTATAGCCCTGGGAAACGCCTTTGGTTCAAACATTGCTAATATCGCGCTGATCCTGGGACTCAGCTCCGTAATCAGTCCCATCAGCGTCCACTCCAGGGTCCTCCGCCGGGAACTTCCGCTGCTGACTCTGGTAACCGGTCTTGTGATCTTCCTGATTTCCGATCTGACCATCAGCCGGAGCAACGCTCTGGTACTTCTCGCTGTATTCTTGCTGGTTATTGTCTGGACCCTGCGTCAGGGTACAGCAGCTGACGCCGATCCTCTGGGAACGGAGATTTCCCGGGAAATGGATGTACATTCCATGCCGGTCAGGCGTGCCCTTTTCTGGCTTTTCGCCGGTCTGATTCTTCTGATCTTCAGTTCAAGAATACTGGTATGGGGCGCCGTGCGCATAGCTGAGGCCCTGGGTATTTCCGACCTTGTTATCGGCCTCACGATCGTTGCGGTGGGTACCTCGCTGCCCGAACTCGCCTCATCTCTTGTGGCGGCTATAAAAAAGGAGCACGATATTGCTCTGGGCAATATTATCGGATCCAATATATTCAACACTCTGGCCGTGGTGGGAATCGCAGGCAGTATCCGGCCTTTACACGGCAATCCGGAGCTGCTGTTCAGGGATATGCTCCTGATGGGGATACTGACTGTCTCCATTTTTCTGCTCGGCTACGGATACCGGCGCCACGGACGTATTAACCGCGTGGAAGGTGGAATACTCCTTTGCGTATATTGTGTATATGTATATATACTTATCAGAGGAGTAAGCTGAAAAGGATTACTCAAGACTTATAATCAGGAGCAGCAGATGGAGTACAGAGTTTTTGGACGCACCGGAGTGATGGTATCATCCCTCTGTTTCGGCACAATGTCTTTCGGCGGAATAGCGGACCGGGAAGAGTCCGCCGGAATGTACGCGGCCTGCCGTGATGCGGGGGTCAATTTCTTTGATTGCGCGAATTCCTACAACAAAGGCGCATCAGAAGAAATCCTGGGGGATTTGATACACCCTGAACGGGAAAACATCATTATAACCAGCAAATATACCGTGCGAACCGGCCCCGATATAAACGCCATTGGATCATCCAGACGTAATGCGGTTCTGGAAGTTGAAAAGAGTCTGAAACGCCTGAAAACCGATTACATTGATCTCTATTTCGTACATAATTTCGATCCCTACACTCACATTGAAGAAGTACTGAGGGCCATGGACGACCTCGTGCGGCAGGGTAAAGTATTATACCTGGGAGTCAGCAACTGGGCGGCATGGCAGATATCAAAGGCGTTGGGACTTTCGTTCCACTACGGCTGGAACCGCTTCGAATGCATCCAGCCCATGTACAACCTGCTGAAACGCCAGGCTGAAACCGAAATCCTGCCCCTGGCAGCCGCCGAAAATATGGCGGTAATCTCCTACAGTCCCCTGGCGGGCGGACTCTTGTCGGGAAAGTACAAACCAGGAGAAAAACCGAAGAGCGGGCGTTTTGCGGAACAGGAAATGTATGTGCAGCGCTACGGACGTGAGGAGTTTCATCTTGCTGCAGCGGAGTTTGCCGCCTACGCCAGGAACCACGGCGTTGATCCGGTCACCCTGATGATCGCCTGGGTCAAGTCACACCCCGCCCTGACTGCTCCGATTATCGGCGCCCGGAATACCGATCAGCTTCAATATTCCCTGGCAGCCGCCGACTACAGCCTTACCCCGGAAATGAGGGATGAGATAAGCTCAATCTTTCCCGGACCGCCCCCGGCTCATGACCGGCTTGAGGAGACAGTGGACGATAAATATTTGTTCAGAAACAAATAGCTCATCGCATTCGATATATCAGAGCCAGTATGGCTCTCCAGTCAAAGGAGTCACCGGTAAAAAGCGGTGACTCCGCGGCTGGTCCGACGTAGTCCTCCACCTGGCAGCTCAAACTCACCAGCCAGTTTTCTCCGATACTGCGGGAGATATTGCCGCCATAACTGAACTTTTCCACCAGAAGACCGGTTTTCTGCATATCAGGCAAATAATAGAGGTCTTCGATATAGCCGGGATCCGTAAGCTGGATTCCAGTATACAAACGTGACTCCACCCCCAGAACAGGAATTTCTCTCAGGGCCGAAAGCTCAGCATAGAAACGAAATCCGGAATAGATCCGTGTCGACGGATCTGCTGCAATCTCGGCTGCAGCCCAGACCGGGCCGAAAAGTCGGGAACGACCGCGTAATCCTGTCTCGAAAGCCAAGGGAAGGTAAAAGACATCTGATTTTTCCTCCTCCTCAGGTTCTCCAGGTTTCTCTCTTTCAAACAGTGCCGCTATCTTGAACGAGAAAGAAGAAAATGAGGGGCTTCCCCTTCTGAGGGCAACATATTCAAATTCCGGAAAGCGAACATAAAAACGCCGGAGAATTTCCACCTCAAAATGGGGTACAATGGTATTTTCATACTCCTCAAATCCGCTGATCCTGGGCAGAAAATTTCCGATTCCACCCACCTCGACCCGGGACAATACCGGTGCGGGAATAACATCCTCGGCGACCGGAGAAAAGGTTCCCGGAGCCTCGGCGGACCCGGATATCCTGCCCCCGGGGCGTTTTTGCACCGGGTTACCCGATTCAACCCGCCGCATGACAAGAAAACCGCCGTTTTCCACTATACCCTGACCGTTGATTCTGGAGTCAAAAGCTCGAACCATGCCGCTAAAGGAGACCGCAAGAGGTACATTCACAGTTGAACGCTGAATAAAACACGAGCTGCCCAGACTGACCGATATAAGGCCATCATCACCGCTGGTTTCGCTGTTTATGATGGTCATGGTGGCATTCCGCCCGGTAATATCTGCCGTCGAAAAGAGAGAGTTTCTCAGTACCAGAGACGAACCGTTCTCGGCCACAAAATTCCAGTGCCCGAATTTTACCCCTCCTCCGAAACTTATGTCATAACCCTCTTCCCCCAGCAAACCTGAAGGCGGGGCCTTCGAATTTCGAACACCGTTAAAATCTCCCTCTTCTCCGTCCCGCAGCACGAGTTCGAGCCCCTGAAGACGTCCCCTGGAAAGCCGACCGCCGACCCCTTTATAGAGTCTCAACCCCCAGCGCACTGAGCTGCAGTTTTTTATTTCCACTGGAAAAAGTCCGTCTCCGTTCCAGCTTCTCACTCTGGAGAAAAAAGGAAGAGACCAGGTCTCACGAAGATCGGAGGTTCCGTTCAGCCATATAAGTACGTTTTCGGAATCATGCAGTTCTACGGCGGCATCCTGGTTGTAACGGATCTCACCGATATTTCTGCAATCCTCGATCAGTATGGAACTTGAATCCTCAGCGTTGTATCGAAAAGTGCCGTGTGCTCTGGTTTCCTTCATATGCAACCCTGACTCCCCGGAGAGACCTACATCCAGAGGGAAAACCGAAACCAGCTGCGAGGAATGTACGGAGATCTGACTTTTTCCATTGATGACAATCCCGTGCTCCCCGGGTCGGGTCTGCAAAAAATCCAGGCGGGAATTATCAATCAGGATCTCACCGTCAAAGGAGATAATTCTGCCCGTTATCCGGAGGTCCGTGTTCAGTATACGCAATGAGGCGCCCGGTTCCACGATAATATCGCCGTCAATCATCCAGGGATTTTTCAGTTCCAGATCATTCCGTACCCGCAGGATTCCCCTGTGAACCGGGAATTCCGGAAGCTGAATACTCAGTTCATGAATCACCAGGCGATTGCGGCGGGGAATAAAGGCGTGGGAGGTTCCGGCATCATAAACGCTTATGCTCGTTCCGGCATCCTCGGGGTGCAAAGGCTTGAGCCTGTAGGACTGTGCGGGATCGGAGAGAAAATCGGAGGGCTTCAGACTGAGAATATTGACGACCTGACCGCTGATTCTCCGGACGGCCCGGTACGTCCGCTCTTCACTGTCGTTTATGGAGATTTCCAGCAGCGTGTCGGTTTCGGAAAAAATTTCCAGCCGAAGCATCTCAAATCCCTTCAAAGCCAGGCGCCCATGCACATAATAGGGAACGGATGAACTGGAATATGGCAGAAACAGAAACCTGGGAGACAGCCTGGCACCGGTGGCATCCAGCATAGACCATCCGCCGACCCAGTCCTGAACCGGATCGGCAGCGTTCAGCAAAATACAGCCCAGGGTCAGGAGGATTATCAGTACGAGACAGAGAGGGCGAAAGAAAAAGCATGGAGGTCCGTAAATCACCCCTCCATTATAAACGCACTTTGCTGTCTTTACTAAGCAGCTTTTATTCCGCTTTGTGCACTCTGTCGCAGGTTATACTTCTATTCCCATTCGATTGTTGCCGGAGGTTTCGACGAAATATCATACACCACCCTGCCGATCTCGCGGACAGAATTGGTTATAAGGCTTGATATCTCCAGCAGGTCCTTCGATTCAAAGGGATAGACATCGGCGGTCATTCCATCCCGACTGATAATCGCCCTCAGGGCAAGCACATACCCGTACTCCCGAGCGTCGCCGGTTACCCCCACGGACCGAACGGGGAGCAGAACACTGAAAGCCTGCCAGATCTCGTCGTAGAGACCGCGCTTTTTCAACTCATCCATGAAGATGGAATCGGCTTCCCGCAGGATTGCACATTTCTCCGGTGTTATTTCGCCGAGGATCCGGACAGCAAGACCCGGACCGGGAAAGGGATGGCGCCTGATAATCTGGTCGCCTATGCCCAGGGTAGTGCCCAGGCGCCGGACCTCATCCTTGTACAGCCTGTCCAGGGGTTCAATAATGCGTCCTGCTTCGCGCTTGGCCTCGACCAGAGGCGAGCGCACATTGTGGTGAGACTTGATTACCTTGGCCTTCTTACCGACGCCTTTGCCGGATTCGATCATATCGGTATAGAGGGTCCCCTGGGCCAGGAAGGCATCCCCGATGGAGAGCTTTTCCACCTCCCGGGCCTGCACGGTAATAAACAGGTCTCCGATAATGCGCCGCTTTTCCTCAGGATCGTCAATTCCCGCCAGGGCGGAGAGAAACTCATCCTCCGCATGGATGATGGAGAGATTCTTTGCACCCAGGGAACGCAAGGTCCGTTCGACCTCCACCGATTCGTCCTTTCGCATGAGACCGGTATCGATGTACATAAGGTAGACCTGTTCATGAGGCAGAGCCTGAAGCAGCAGGCCGCCCACTACGGTGGAATCAACCCCACCGGAGATCAGCAAAAGGACACGCTCCTTTCCTACCCGCTTTCTGATCTCAGCGGAGACCTGTTCAAGGTAGGCTTCCATGGACCAGGCTGCATCGGCGCCGCAGATCTCCAGAACATAGTTGCGCAGGATTTCAACTCCATACTCGCAGTGGCTCACCTCCGGGTGAAACTGGATGCCGTAAAGCTGCTTATCCCTGTTCCAGGCCGCTGCAATATGGTGCTCCGACTGGGCGATCAGCTCGAAGTCTTCCCCGGGCTTCTCTATGCTGTCGCCGTGGCTCATCCAGGAGGTAAACCCATCGGGAATGTTTTTGAACAGGGGGGCTGAACGACGGTACTCGATCCGTGACCGGCCGAACTCCCGCTTTTCCAGGGGAGAGACCTTTCCGCCGTGGTCCTCGGTCATCCGCTGAAAACCGTAGCATATTCCAAGAACAGGAAGCCCGAGGGAGTAGATCTTTACGTCAACCCCCGGAGCATCCTTTTCGTAGACGGAGAAGGGGCTGCCGGAAAAAATCAGGCCCTTAACACCATCCAGGGGCAGCTCCGACGCCGGGGTATCTCCGGGGACTATATCCGTATAGACACCGATCTCCCGTATTCGCCGGGCGATCAGCTGGGTCGTCTGGCTACCGAAATCAAGAATCAGGATCGAATCCATGGGTCCTCACGCAGGATGGTCTGGGTCCTTTCATAACCCACGGAGACGATGGTTACCGGGGTTTCGGTATACTCTTCAATGAAGCGGATATACTCCCGGGCCTCCCAGGGAAGGTCCTGGTACTCCTTGATATCTCCCAGATTCTGCTGCCAGCCTGGAAAGTCTTTGGTAACAGGTACCGCCTTCTCCAGGTCCTCGATTCGGCTTGGAAAATCAGTTACCTTTTTCCCGTCGATTTCGTAGGCGGTGCAGAGGGTAACCGTCTTCAGGGTGTCATAAACATCCAGATGGGTCAGAACCAGGGCATCGATGGAGTTTGTACGGCATGCGTATTTCAGAGCAACCAGATCAAGGTAACCGCAGCGCCGGGGACGGCCGGTGGTGACGCCGTATTCCCGCCCGGTTTCACGGACAAGATCGATAAGGCCGCCATGCTCTTCCGGGGCAAACTCGCTGGGAAAGGGACCATTCCCCACCCGGGTGGAATAGGCCTTGAAAACTCCGAGGATTTTATCCAGATTTCGGGGTCCGATCCCCCCCCCAAGGGCGGCACCGGCGGCATTGGAGTACCCTGAAGAGACAAAAGGATAAGTCCCGGTATCCAGATCCAGGAGGATGCCCTGAGCCCCTTCAAAGAGGATATTGGATTTTTTGTGTTTTGCCATGAAGGCGGCCAGGTTGATAACCATTCCCTCGAGGCGTTTTCTGAAGGGCTCCAGAAATTCCCGGTCGCCGGGAAGCAGGCTGTTCCATACCCGGGAATCCCACAAATCCCCCGCCCGGACCCCTTCCCTCTGGGCCTTCTCGGCGTAGGCCACGCCGATACCCCGTCCGGTTGTTCCGATGGGCAGGCGCCGGTCCTTTTCCATCTCCAGATCCATTGTCTTGTATCGTGGAAGAACAAGATGGGCCCGATCGGAGATAAGGACCCTGCCTTCCCAGTCGACTCCCTGGGATTCGATCATCTCCAGTTCACTGAAAAGAGCCTCGGGATCTATTACCATGCCCGATCCCAGGACGGCAATCTTGTCTTTGCTGATAACACCGGAAGGAATCAGATGCAGTTTGTACGTGGTATCCCCGATTACTATGGTGTGTCCCGCGTTGGCGCCGCCGGAAAAGCGGACCACTACCTGGGCATTCCCTGCCATGTAATCGACGAGTTTTCCCTTTCCTTCGTCACCCCATTGAGCACCAATTACAACCAGATTCATTATTTCCCCTAATTACGTGAATAGTTGGGGGCTTCCTGCGTAATGGAAACATCATGAGCATGACTCTCCTGAAGCCCGGCGCTGGAGATCTTAACAAAATTCCTGTATAAACGCAATTGATCGATGGTCCTGCAGCCGCAGTAGCCCATTCCCTTTTTAAGGCCGGTCACCAGCTGGTGAAAAAAGTTTTTCAGTTCTCCCTTGTAGGGGACCTTTCCCTCGATTCCTTCGGGAACCGGAGCCTCTCCTTCCTTCATCTGATATCTGTCTCCGGAACCCTGCTGAATCGAAGAGAGACTCCCCATTCCGCGGTACTCCTTGAACATACGCCCGTCGTAGATAATCTCCCGACCCGGGGCCTCCTTCAATCCGGCGAATAGGTTCCCGATCATCACGGTACCGGCTCCTGCACAGATCGCTTTGGTTATATCACCGGAAAACTTGATACCCCCGTCGGCCACCACGGGTATACCGGATTTCTCCGCTTCCCGGGCGCATTCGAGAACAGCGGTAAACTGGGGAACTCCTATGCCGGCGACAATCCGGGTAGTACAGATTGAACCCGGACCGACACCGACTTTGACCGCGTCGGCCCCTGCATCTATAAGACGCCGGGTTCCTTCCGGGGTAGCCACGTTTCCGCCGATAACTGCCGGACTGAAGTTCGCTTTGATGTCCCGTACCGCGTCGATAACACTCTTGCTGTCTCCATGGGCGGTATCAAGGACGACAAAATCCACATTGGCAGCCTGCAGCAGAGGCATCCGTACCCGCCAGTCGTTGGGAGATACGGCGGCCCCGACAATCAGTCTGCCCCGGGAGTCTACCGCGGCATTGGGGTAATCCTGATGCTTTTCTATGTCCTTTACCGTTACAAGTCCAGTAAGTTTTCCTTTTTTATCCACCACCGGGAGTTTTTCGATCTTGTGGGTATCGAACTTCTCCTGGGCGCTTTCGTGGGTGGGATCCCCGATTTCAACCACGGGATCAACGGTCATGATCTCCTTTACCCTGCGGCTGTCGTCCCGGCAGAAACGCAGATCCCGGCTGGTGATAATCCCCTTCAGATATCCCTCCTTGTCGACAACAGGAAGTCCGGATACCCGATTGCTGATGGTTTTTCGCTTAACCTCGGCAATTGAATCATCGGGATCAACGGTAATGGGATTGTCGATAACCCAGTTCAGGTAACGCTTGACGCTTCCCACGTGGGCAGCCTGATCCTCAGGGCTCAGATTACGGTGGATAACACCGGCCCCCCCGTTCAGGGCCATGGCTATGGCCATCTCCATTTCCGTTACCGTGTCCATTGCGGCGGAGATTATGGGGGCTTTTAAATAAATGTCCCGGCACAGACGGGTTCTAACCGATGCTTCACCGGGCAGAAAATCCGCGTAGGCAGGGATAAGAAGAACATCGTCATAACTCAGGGATTCACGAAACTCCATCTATTTATCCTCCTTCAAAAAATCCTGTATACCTTCGTAGCGGTCGGCTATCTCCCTGGCCTTCTTGACCGCTGCACCACGGTACTGCTCCTGGCGGGCAAAAAACAGCTCCGCCTCGGGCAGTCCGACTGCCTTAAGGGACCGGGAGACCAGTTCGCTGACTGCGCTGTTATCCTTAATGGCGGTGGCCAGGCTGATTCCTTCCTTCTCGCAGCGCAGGGTAAGCTGTTTTATGATCTCGTGGGCCTCAGACTCCCCCGCCGCGGCGAGCAGAATATAGGCGGCTTCCGCGAGGACCAGATCTCCGGAGGAGTGGATATTCTTCATCATCTGGGCTGCATTGACGTGGAGGCTTTTGAGAACCTTGAGGCTCCGGGCAGCGGCAGCGGCGAATCCGGCGAGGTAATCCGCGATAAAACGCATGGAGGCGGAATTGCTCAGATCCCGCTGATGTTCAGATATCTGATCCATAAAAAAGGTCATGACCCGGGGAGCAAAGGCCTTCCACAGACTCTTTACGTGTTCAGAGTTCCAGGGATTCCTTTTCTGGGGCATGGTGGAAGATCCGACCTGCTCGCTCTTGAACAGCTCCCGGACCTCGTTGATTTCGGAGCGCTGGAGGTGCCGGAGATCGTCGGCAAGATTCGCGAGAATTCCGAAGGCCACATTAATCTCCAGGAGAAGTCTGAGCAGATACTCGGGCTCCACCATCTGGGTCGCGGTTTCCGAGGGTTTTAAACCCAGGGATTCGAGGATTTCCGCCTCAAAGCCCTCGGGATCGGAGGTCAGCAGGGCTGTTGAATTATAGGACCCCACCGCCCCGGCGATTTTGCCCCGGAGATCTCCTGCAAGCCGGTTGATCTGGATAATCGATTTTCCAAGCCGGGAAGCATACTCAGCCATGGCAAAACCGAAGGTAATGGGTACGGCATGCTGCCCGTGGGTCCGGCCCACCTGAGGTACTTCGGCATTGTCCCGGCAGAGACGGACCAGTTCCTCCTCAACCTTGAGCAAGGTTGGAATTATCACATTCCTGACAGCGTCCCTCATGCGCATTGACTGGGCAGTATCCAGGATATCCACCGAAGTGGCGCCAAGGTGTACATAGGGAGCGGTTTCCTCAGGGACCTTGCGCTTGAGTACATTTACCAGGGCTCGGATATTATGCTGGGTTTTCTCCTCTTCCTCGTAGACCTCTGAGGGACTCACAGACGCCTCCACAGAATCGAGGGCGGACAGCAGATCCGGGCGTCCTTTCATGCTCAGGTTTACATGGCTCTTAAGGAGGGCGATTTCTACCTTGATACAGTACTGAATTGAAGCCTCTTCGCTCAGATAGCCGGTTAGCTGATCGAACAGGTTCCGATTTGCCAGATAATAACGATGGTCCAGGGGGGACAGACAGTGAAAAATGCTTCTCTCTTCCATACGCTACTATGCCGTAAAAAGAGGCCATTTGTCAAAGCCCGGGTAGTGCATCAGCGCGGTTTCTGAGTACAATGGAGGCATGCAAAAATATGAGGAGCTGCTTCGAAAAGCTGTTGAGGCTGGGAAACGGCGGGATTACAGTGAATCCATCCGCCTCCTTACAAGAATAGTGACCGAATTCGAGGGCCTTCCCGATGCCTATCTGTACCTCGGCAGGAGCTATCATGCCCTGAAGGATTACAACAAGGCGGTCATATTTCTCTCCTATTACCGCCGTAAGAAACCCCGATCCTCCGCCGGAGACTTCTTTCTTGGCCGGGCATATCTTGCAGCGGGGGCCAGCTCCCGGGCAATTCCCCTTCTCAAGCGGGCAAGCCGCCATTCCTCCAACATCAAACCCCTCATTCTTCTTGGTATGGCCTATCTCAGGGCCAGGAGGTTTGAAGAAGCGGTACACTACCTGGGCCAGGCTGTTGAAAAAGCCCCTGACAACCGTAGACTCTACGTGGGATACCTGAACGCGCTTCTGATTTACGGCTTGCGCCGATTCAATGCCGAAGACCTGGAGACCGCCGGGCAGGTCCTTGAGTTCCTGGAAGGTCTGGACCTGAATTCGGTAACCGTTTACCTCTATCTTGCCAAAATTCTTCGTGAACAGGGAGAGCATGCCAGAGCTGTGGAATACTACCGAAAAGCGGCCGAACTTGAGCAGAACGACGAACTTATCAGGCTGCAGCTGGCAGACTCTCTTTTCTCCTGCGGCAGGGTCGACGAGGCACGGGATATCCTGCGGGAAATCCGGCACATTCTCCCCGAGGGAGAAGGCTTCAGCCTGGGACAGGAGAACGTGGAGCCCCTGCTGGCGGTAAAGAACTTTCAGAACCAGGATTTCCGCAAAGCCGTTTTTCACGGCTGCCGATCTCTGAAGATTCGCCGGGATGCTGACATGCATCTCCTTGTCGGGGAGGCCTACCGTAACACAGGAAATCTTGATCTGGCGGAAAACCATTTCAATCAGGTCCTCAAGGGCAACCCCGGCTCAGGCGAAGCCCGCATGGGCCTTGCCATGATAGCCTGGCAGCGAGGTAACTGGACCCAGGTAATCAGCCGTCTTGAGGGACTTGTCGGAAACAGCCAGTACGGCGATCTCGCCGGATACTACATTACCTTGAGCCGCTGCCGTCTTGACTATCCAGCCGGGGAACTTCTGGATGAGGTCAGAGAAGAGGTGCGGAGGAGCGGCCCTGATCCGTACATTCTCTGCGCGCTGGCTGACCAGTATATACGGGCAGGACATACAGACCTGGCGGTAAAATGGTACCGGAAGGCTTTGATCCTCAACGAAAACCACACCCCCGCCATGGAGGGTCTGATTACATGTTTCCAGAATTCCGGCGACACCGGGGAACTGATTGCCCTGTACAGGGAAATCCTCGACCGGGAACCCGACAATCGTGAGCTGCGGGTACAGCTCATTGACCTGCTATACACTGATCAGCACTATGCACAGGCTGCCCAGGAGGCGGAATTCCTTCTTGGAACCGGCAATCTTGATGTCCGTCTGCAGCGGCTTCTTGCCATCTGCTATAGAAAGACCAGACGTTATCGGGACGCGGCAATCATTTATCGGGAGCTTCTGAGGGAAGAGCCGGAAAATGAGGTATTCCTCCGGTCCCTGCTCTTTTCCCTTGACAAGTGCAGACGACGCAAGCAGGCGATCCAGCTGCTTGAAGGCGCCCTGTCATACCTGAAAAAGCCCAGTTCCTCCCTGAAACTGATTCATGGTGTGCTTCTTCACAAGGAAGGTGATACGGAAGCCGCCATGACGGCCTTCAGATCAGCAATGGAACTCGATCCCCGGGATTGGCGGCCTTACCATAATATCGGTAAAATATATAAAGACCGGGGATTGAGCTCTTTTGCGGATAAATTCATCAAAAAAGCGCAGGAGCTGAAAGAATTATAAAAATCAGCTTGATATTTTCCCGGCCATATTTATACTGACACAAGGAGGAAAAGATGGCGACGAAAGCTTTAGATCTCTTCCAGGCATACGCTGAAGACAAACTCCCCAGAGACGGGGGTTATATTGTATCTTCATTCTTCGACCAGAATTCGGCATATTCAAAGTATGAGGTTGTCGCCTACAACGGGGTGAAGAATATCTACCTCTCCGAAGAAGGACTCACCTTCCAGACCGACGGCAACAAGCTGTTTGTCCTGGTTGAACCTACAAACTACCCTGAAAAGCATGTGGAACCTTATGTCCGCAAAATGGCCTACCAGATTCCCCACCGCTTTAATGAACTTGAGATTTTTACCGCAAAGAACCAGACCAAGGTAATGGTCAGCAAGATCCCCACAATGACCTATTCGTCCTTTACCATACTCAGGCCCACGGGAATAAACTTTTCCCTGCTGATTTTCAATACCCCTGACGTTCTCAATACCATGGAGTACTTTTTTACCGAGACCATAAACAAAGAGGCGGGGGTACCGAAGTCCGATGCGAAAAAGGCCGCCGCTTACATTGTGGAGGGCATCAAAAGGTTCTCCATTTTTTAGTCAGGCTCTTCATTAATAGACCAATAAAAAAGCTGCCGTTTCACGGCAGCTTTTTTGCTTCCTAGTGAATTTTCAGCCCGCAGCGGCTTCCTGGCGTTCCAGTTCCAGCTGAGCTACTGCAAGCATGGCAATGGGTACGGAATAAACGGAACACGATACATAATCCAGTCCGGCCTCCATGCAGAAACTGATATTCTCAGGTACCGCACCGTGTTCGCCGCAGATACCCTTGCTCAGTCCGGGCCGGGTCATGAGACCCCGTCGGACTGCAGTCTGAATCAGTTCCTTTACGTTTTTGTCCAGCTGCTGAAAAGGATTCCCGTTCAGTATGTCGAACTGTGTATAGTCGGGCATAAAGGAGTTGAAATCATCCCTGGAGAGACCAAGGGAAGTCTGGGTGAGATCGTTTGTACCAAAGGAGAAAAACTCGGCATAACGGGCAATCTCTCCGGCGCTCAGAGCCGCTGCAGGCAGCTCAATCATGGTACCGATCTTGTACGGCAGCTCTTTACCGCCCTTCTCTTTCCGTATGGCCTCTGCCACGGATGTCAGACCTTCATAGGTATCTCCCTCGATCTTTTTGCCGTACACAATGAGTTTCAGTTCATCGGCATTCATTATGAGGGGGATCATGATCTCCGGCAGCACCTTGATCTTTTCGTCCCGCAGGGCATAGGCGGCCTCAAAGATAGCTTCGATCTGCATACGGTAAATCTCAGGATATGATACGGCGATACGACAGCCCCGATGCCCCAGCATGGGATTAAATTCCCGCAGGGAATCGCAGCGGTATCTGATCTCCTTCTGACTCAGGTCCTGATATTTCTTCTGTCCCTTTATGTATTCCAGAAAGTATCCCATCTCGGCATCATTGTGGGGCAGAAACTCGTGGAGAGGAGCATCCAGAAGACGGATCGTAACCTCCTTACCGTCCATGGCACGGAAGATGCCGGAAAAATCCTGAACCTGCATCTTTTTAAGCTTCTTAAGGGCCCCTTCCCTGTCGGATGTATTATCCGAAATGATCAGCTCACGGAAAACGTTAATGCGCTTCTCATCAAAGAACATGTGTTCCGTCCGGCAGAGTCCGATTCCCTGGGCGCCGAAGCGGACAGCCAGTTCGGCGTCATGGGGATTATCGGCATTGACCCGGACGTGAAAGTCCTTCGTGAAGTTCTTGACTATATCGATATACTCCAGCAGACCCGAACCCTCGGGAGAGGGTTCGATGAGGGATGCCTTTCCAATAAAGATCTGGGGGTCCCCGTAATGGGGAACATTCATGGTTATATAGTCCCCCTCTTTTACCGTTACCTTATCGATCACGGCCTTTTTTCCGGTAATACGCATTTCCGGCTTTACCAGGGAGACCTTTCCGTACTGCCGGGCAACAACCGAAGCGTGGGCCGAATACCCTCCCTCACTGGAAAGTACACCCGTAGCGACTTCGATGGCCTTGACATCCTCGGCGAAGGTCGCCGGCATGCACAGAATAAACTTTGTATCCATGCCTTCCAGCTGAGCGGTCTTATAGGCTTCCAGTAGTCCCTCGGTTGTAAAATAGACCCTGCCCACAGCCGCACCGGGGGCACCGGAGATTCCTCCGCTGATCTCTTCAAAATCCTTGATGGATTTGATATCCACCACAGGGTGAAGGATCTCATTCAACTGAGCGGGTTTTATACCCTTTATCAGATATTCCTGATCCACAATCCTGCGATTGTGCAGGTCGAGCAGGGTTTTCAGATCCGCCTGAGTCGATTTTGTCATCACAGGGCGCTGCTCGATAAGCCAAACCTGCTTGTTTTCTATTGTAAAGCGAATGAAGCGGATCTCTTTAAAATGATCCTCAACAGTTTTGGCGATCTTTTTCAGATCTTTGAGAAAGCCGCTGCCTATCTCGTTAATGTCCTTTCCTTCAATATCGATGGTGTCGAACTCGTTCTGATTGTACCAGCCCTGCAGCAGATCTTCACCGCTGACGATATCCCGGGTATAGAAACTGCCCGAGGAGCTGTCCTTACCATAATTACCGTAGACCATGGGCTGCACCATAATTGCTGCATCCTCATCATCGAGATCGTCCAGTTTCAGCATCAGACTGATTCGCTGAAGTGCCGTCTGCATCTGGGAAAAGGCTGAAGTAAAAAACTCCCTGGGCAGCAGTCCCCGGAATTTGGCAAATGCTGCTTTTAGCTCTTTTGCTCCGGCATCTCCTTCCAGAATCTTTTTCAACTCCCCGATTGCCCTGTTGAGTTCCTGGCGCTGCTTTTCCTTTTTTTCCAGTTCGGCGATTTTCAGTTCGATCTCCAGAAAACCATGCAGCATAAAAAGAACTTCATGGTATCCGAAGGTCTCCCCCACGAATCCGCAGAATCCCGGAATGGTATCATCGGTTAAACCAAAATTATGCAGCGTCGGATAATGAACAATCGCCAGGTTCGGACTTATTACAATCTTCAGAAGAAGAGGATTATCTGGATCATCAAAACGCTTTTTTACCACATCCTCAAATTTCTTGAGATGGATACCCGCCTCTTTTTTAAAATCGAAATCTTCCAGATGGGCGGCAATTTCGGCATCAATAATAAAACCAGGCAGAATGGGAAGGTCCAGGGATGCAAACTCAAGGGCCTGCTTTCCCCGCAGTCCGGATTTTTCCATTACCTGCTCATTCTTCGGTCGTATATTTCGACTAAAATAGTGGATATTTTTGTTGGCAGCCATAGGTTCTCCCCTTTCAGCTCATTATTAGAACAGATTCAGCACGGTATTTACCGGGAACCGCAGAAAATCTTCGAACCGGGGACTTGCTCCCTGGCGAAGGTAACGCTGCAGTTTCGCCACATCCTTGATATCTTCTCCAGCAACAGCGAAAACGATGGTGCTACCGTGTTTGACCTTTCCCCATTTGAAAAGGGCGGCTATATCGTGAATTCTCTCGCCTTCATAGAATATATATACCTCGAGACCAGGATGTTTCGCCTGATAACTCTGAATAATCCGTTTCCAGGCCTCAACATTACCATTGTGAAAGAGCTCATTACTGACGGGGACAGAGTAGAAAGGCGTCATGCGCTTTTTACCGCCTCCGCTTTCTCTGGCGGGGGTTGGTGCCGTCGCGGCAGTGTCTTTCTGACCTGTCGGTTTTCTGGCTGTACTGGTTTTCTTTTTTCGTACAGCGGGCTTTTTCGGTTCCTTGATTTCTTTAGGCGGAGAATACTTGAAGGATCCCTTTGTCAGCAGTGCCGGGGGCTTACCCGGAGAACCATTCAGGTATTTAATGAATGTCTCGACGGCTTTGTCCGCCGTCTGCTGATCGACTCCCCTGTCCATCCCGCC
Organism: Marispirochaeta aestuarii; assembly: GCF_002087085.1. NCBI lineage: Bacteria > Pseudomonadati > Spirochaetota > Spirochaetia > Spirochaetales > Spirochaetaceae > Marispirochaeta > Marispirochaeta aestuarii. Next base: position 156,993 of record NZ_MWQY01000003.1, read on the forward strand.
GGCATATATTGTTACAATCTCGTTCTTTCTTAGGGTTCCAACGGAGTCCCAGTGGGAACGGTTTTTCGGGTTTACAATCAGATAGCCAAGCTCGGGATGGATATAGGTCATAACCAGATCCACGGCGTTCCATCCGGCGACAGCTTCATGGATCTCGTCAAAAGCTTCCACAGTATCCTTCAGATTGCATGAATCACAGGCATAGGCGTATTTGTCCACCAGCAGAGCATAAACAATCGGGCCCAGCTGATTCTGATTCAGAGTATTTTCACCGAGCATCTGATTCAACTGATCGGCAAGATTGTTCTTCTGTTGAATTTCCGGAATTATATTGGCGACGGCCTGAAAATGTCCCAGGGAAGAATTGAACCCCTCCCGGGTAAAGAAATGTTCGTAAGCGTAGGGTAATGTTCCCATCTTTTGTCCTCTCGCGCAGTTGAAAAAAGAGACCCCCTCACGAGGAGGGGGTACAACAAACCGCTTAGATAGTGGTTAGTCCGGAATCTTTGGATTTACTTTTTCGAGGGCGTCCTCGCCTGCTCTTTTTCTTCGCGGGAGCGTCCACAACACCTTTGGACTTGGCCTTGCTCTTGGGCTTGGCGGAAGACTCCGGAGTCGAGGCTGGCTCAGTATCCGTATTCAGCATATCGAGATACGCCATACCGCCCCCGGCTTCTGCAGCTTCTTCTTCAGCTGAAGAGGAGAAATGCATGTCAATATCTTCCCGTACCGTGGATCTTCTGCGGGAGAACGCGGCAAACGCGGCATCCTGGAATCCCTTGGACACACCATGGAGGAATTCATTCAGAACGTTGGCCATGCCATCCAGGGTAGCCTTCTTCCGCTTGATGGAGGTGATGTCAACATCAAGCAGCAGACCGGGCTGAATATGGTAAGGGTTGATCATGTAGTCAAACTTGTTGAATTCCCGTTCCAGGAACTGCAGACGGTCTTCCATGACCCGACGCTGCACGGGATACCGGAATCCGTACATATCCTGAAGCTTCTGCTTCATCAGGATCAGCCGGTTCTTGATCTTGTCCTTCTCGAAGATATAGGTCCGGTTCATCTTCTCAACCTGGGTCTCCGCAGGCTGTACGAAGGAGATCTCGTCCCAGCTCTTTTCGATATCTTCGTAGACGGGATCGCCGGTCTTCGCCTTGATTTTCTTGCGGATCTTGTTCTTGTAAATCGCAGCAAGATCATTGAAATCGGAGATACGTTTCCAGAATTTGGTGTCTTCATAGACCATATCCAGAACGTCCCAGATGTGCTGAACCTCGACCTCCAGGGATTTGATCATAACATCGTAGGCTTTACGCTCTTCGATGAGCTGAGCATTGTCGTAATACTTCATCTTGATCTGATACCGTTCGTCGGGCAGGTTGTTGGCGTCGGTATCTTCGTACTCCCGGATGATCAGCTCCCGGGTATTCTTGAGGTTCTCGATATACTGATACCCCATCTTGGAGGTATCGAGGATAGAGGTAATCGAGTTGATGGCAGTATTGTAACCGCGGTTCCGTATGTTCTCGATGTCGATGATCTCTTTCAGGTTTTCCCGGATATTCAGCTGGTCAAAGGATTCGGGATCGATCTCTGCGCGAAGACCTTCGATCCTTTCCATCAGACTCTTCGCGAAATAGCGGTACCGGTTCGACTTGGGGTTTTCCTTGTCGTCGGATGTGTGATTCTCCACCCGCTTCATTTTTTCGAAGATGATCTCGGAATCATTCAGTTCATCCAGACCTTCATCGATACGCTGATCCTTGATCTGCTCGATTTCCTTGTCGATATTGTCCATAATATGCTTGGAAATCAGATCCTTGATCAGGTATTCAACAGTTACCTGGTAGTGAAAAATCGGGCTGATGAGTTCAGAATCGAGGATATTGACGGACAGTTTGACGTCCGAAACGGTCTTCGGTTTGTAAATGTTGTCCTTGAAGGCACATTTGACAACGGAATAAGCGTTTTCACCCCGAATGAACGCACCCACATCGGTCTTCTGACGCAGCAGTGAGTTGGTCAGGTTTTCCAGGTCGTTGACACCCCGCTGGACGTGGCCCTGCAGGTGTCCGTACATATTGACGATGGATTTCTCGATTTCTCCGGTATTGAACCTGTCGGTACCTCCCACTTCGTCAAGGAGGGCTGCAATCTCCTTCGGCGTGTAGCGGGTAAGAACCTTCATCTCCTCCCGGTCGATGAAATTCCTGACCTTTTTAACCATTTCGTCTTCGGTGGTGACGATATAACGGTTAAACATATTCTGGTAGTTCTGGTTGAAGTAGTTGTAAACCTTTTCCTTCAGCCCGCCCATTACATCGAGCCGTTCCAGAACCTCTTTCGGCAGTTTCGAGGTTACGTGGTTGATAACCTTATCGACTTCTTCCTCGAGAAGTCGGTCTACTTCGGCCTGTTGATCCCGGCTTTCCTGGGCGAGAGAGTTTCGTGAACCCACCGCGCTTCTCTTTTCCGGGTGAAACACCATCGGACTTTTAGGTAGATCTATGCTTCCCATGGGACTCTCCTTACATCATTGTTCTCTATAAGATTATCAACATGCTATCGGAAATATCAAGCACGTTTTTTTTTTTTTTGTTTTTTTTCGCTATGTTTAAGATTCAGCGCGTGATAGTATTGAAAAAAAGAGAGTAAGGTGTGGTGTATCATGAAAATCACAGAAATATATGATCCTCTTATTTCTAATATCTCCAAAAAAACCATCCTTATTATAACGCTTGCAGTTCTTTTGCTTAATGCGGCCACGGCGGATCAACGGGACGAGAATATTGACGTCTTTCTTGTGCTTGATAAATCCCTGTCCATGGTGGAGGAGATAGATTCGGTTAAAGAATATGTTGTTGACGAACTCATCGAGAAAACCCTGATTCCCGGGGATTTTTTCCTCGTTATCCAGTTCTACGGAACAGCGGAACTCCTGCTGGCAGAAGAGGTAGGCCGGGATAATCGGGAATCCCTTACAGAGGAAATGCGGAGCATACTGGCGGACGGTCGGTTTACCGATATCGGCAACGCCCTGGATACCCTTCAGAACACGCTTAAGCGATACGATGAACGGGACCGGCGGCGATATATGCTGCTGATCACCGACGGTATACAGGAAGCTCCACCGGAGAGTCAGTATTACTCTCCGGACGGAAGCTTCAATCACCAGTTTCTGGAAAACAGCAAGATAATACAGAAACAGGGATGGAAGATACATATTCTGGGAATCGGTTCGGGAAGCGCAGCCAGGGAACTTGCCGAAACCCTGAGTGGAACCTACACGGAGGTCGAAACCGGTACCGCCGAAGGGGAAGCGCCATCGGAAACCGAGGTTAAACACCTGACAGAGCAGCTGACGGAAAGTACCGAAGATCTGCTGTCGATAGTAAGCATAAGCGGCAGGCCGCGAATCGGAGCCTTCAGCGAAGAGGGAAAAAGCAGCCTCGTACTATCCCTGAAAAGCAGCGGCTACAAAAATGAGCAGACAATCCGAATCAGTACCCTGTACCTGGGCATAGACGGAAGAGAATATTCCGGGGCCAGGAATGTCCGCCTGACGGTGCAGCCGGAGAGTGAAGAGGAGTATGAAATCCCCCTTTCCGTGGATGCCGCTGCAGGACTTTCATCCACGGAAGTGGAAATACGAGCCGATTTCGCCGGCGGAACTGTCTTTACCCCGGCAATTTTCACGGCTGATGTTGCGGCACCGGGATTCATGACCCGTTACTGGCCCTACCTTACTGCCGCCCTTCTTGTCCTGATTCTTATTGCCCTGCTGGTCCTGTTGATCAGCAAGGGAGTTTTTTCAGGCGGCCGCAAACTGGAACTCGAAATAGACTGGGATGATTCGGATAAGAAGAAATTCATCAGCCTGCCGGCAAAGGAACAGCTCTTTATCTCCGAGGGAATCAGCGGCATCGATGTGGGACTCCACAAAACGGGAGAAGTACTGGCAACCCTTCACAGCGAGGGGGATGAGCTGATCATAAGCACCGATAAGGATGACCTTTTTCTCGGCGGGGCTCTGAGGGGCAATGTCCTGGGAAAGCCGATGAAGATAAAGGACCGCTACGGTAAATACAAGGGTCTGACCTTTGTAAGAAGAAAGTAGGTACAAACGGGCACTATGGCTTTTTCGCAGTTCAAGCGGCTCATCGATACCTACACGAATTTTTTCCTTACCTGCCACGAGACTCCCGATGGAGATGCAATCGGCGCTGAAGTTGCCCTGTATCATGCCCTCCTTTCCCTGGGAAAGAAGGTCAGGATCATCAATGCAGATCCGGCACCGGATAAATACCGCTACCTCTGTAAACCGGATACGGTGGAACTCATCCATTCAATGAAAGCCGCGCCGGATCCGGGGGGTGTCCTCATCATTCTGGATACCAACGATATTCATAATATCGGAGATGTTGCAGAAAAACTGCTTCCCCATGTCGTCGAGTACTTCATTATAGATCACCATGAAAGCGGAGAAGACATCAGCAGCGGTCGCGTAATTGAAGCCTCTGCCTCGTCCACCTGCGAAATACTCTTCAAGATTTTTTCGGAACTCGGGATCATCGTATCCAGAGAGATGGCAATAGCCCTGTACACGGGTATAATCTATGACACGGGTTGTTTTGTGTACCCCAAGACCACAGCCTTTACCTTCAGTGCAGCGGAAAAGCTGGTACAAGCCGGGGCCGGCCCTTACAATCTGTACACCGCCATATACGAGAGTAATTCCGTATCCTCCCTTAAACTGCATGCCAGAGTCCTCTCCAGTCTGGAGCTTTATTACAATGAGCAGGTAGCTGTTCTGACCATGCGGAAGGAGTGCATAGACGAAGCCGGAGCCCTCTACGAAGAAGCCGACACCCTGATCAATATCCCCCTGCACTCTGAAAGAATCCGGGTAAGCCTCTTTTTCAAAGAGAACACGGAGGGGCTGCTCCGCTGCTCTCTGCGGTCGAAAGGGAATATCAATGTCTCGGATATCGCCCAGAAATACGGCGGAGGAGGCCATCGTACCGCCGCCGGCTTCAAATCTCCATTTCCCCTGGATCAGATTCAGAAAATGGTGCTCCAGGATCTTGCCGGGTATTTTCCGGGGACAATTGTCTGAGCCCCGGTTTTACGGTACAATCCTGCCTGTATGAAGAAACGACTCGCCCTCTTCGGCCTCTGTATTTTTATATGTATTGCTGCAATTTCCTGCCGCCGGGATCCCGTGCCCGCGGAGGTATCCGCCGAGCCTGTAATTGTGACCCCCTCGGGGGGAGGTTCTGCCGGAGAAAATCTGTCCATGGAGTTCGAAGGGTCTCTCCAGGAAGACGAAGTTCAGCCGAAGATCGACCTGCCTTCGAACAGCGAGATCATCCAGATTGTCAATGAAAACCTCGATATAGACCAGATAGAGGAGCAGATAATTGCTTACCGGGAAAAGGATCTGTCCGGTGCCCCGATCCGGCTGCTTGTAGCTGACTACGATGCGATTCAGGACAGCTATTTTCCCGCCTGGGAATCCGGAGTCGATATTTCAAATGCCATGAGTTTTTCCATGAGCTTCATCGATCTTGTGGGGGACCATGTTCCCGAGATAGTCTGCACCGGTACGAATCCGGAAAACGGGAACCAGCTGCTCAGGGTTTTCAGAAAGGAGATAAGTCCCAGCGGTTTCGGGCTTCATTTCTCCTCCATATCCTCCCTTTCGGTTCGCGGTTCCATCGAGATAGTCCAGATCGAACGTGAACAGGCCTATTACAACGGGCAGAAAAACGGAAAGAGTTTTCCCATAGTAAGCTATGAGCAGGATCAAAACTCGGACAATCTGAGCGATTTGATTAAGACGAGCTACTACTGGCGCTACCAGGAGAACTCCTACGCCCAGGTAATGAGGGAACAGGTTCAGGGTGAAAGGATCGAGGACGAACGGCTGAACCGCCTGTTCCGTTCCAACGAAAACGATTTCGAGGCATTTCTTCAGGGCCCCTGGCTGAAAACAAGCCAGGACGCTTCCGGCAGAGTCAGTCATTCGGTTCTGTACTTTCAGCCGGAGAGCAGGTTTTTTGCAAACTATTCAGGGGATGTTCAGGAAGAGTATATCTGGCAGGCCTCCAACCGGACCAACTACAATCAGCTCTATATAATCGGGGCCAATGACCTGATCCGCTATATCCGCAAACAACTGTCGATCACCGTAAGGGACATCCATAACATTCATATCTGGACCAGCGATATCAATGACACCTGGAGCGGAGAGTATCAGAGGATCAGCGGCGATGTGCAGTCCATATTCTTCCCCGAGAGCAGGACAAGTCAGGAACTTCCCTTTCACCTTTCCGGGGTATTTACCAACGAGTCAGGGGTCTCCGTAGTATTCGATGAACCCCGTTTTCAGTACCGGGATGACGGGGGTGAACGAAACGGAGGCTATGCGCTGTATTACTCCGGGGCGGGCTATAACCGCAACCTGATTCTGGAACTGGTTTTTCTGAGCGATGCCGGTCTTATTGAGGAGAGACGGGTATATAAGCTTGATTACCTGGAAGAACAGCGGGAACAGGAGATAATCCGAACCCTGTATCTTATTCCAGGCAGGGTCGGGGTTCGGGGTTTTGTCCCCGATGACGAGGGCTTTATCCAGTATGAACAGATCGAGACCATCGATACCGCCCAGGATGAGGCGGAGGGAGAGTCTGACACCAACGCCGTCAATGAAGAATAAATCCCTCAATCCCCTTTTCTTTCAGTCTGATCAATTCGCGCTGGGCTGACGACTGGGGGATTCCGGAAATAACCGTCTTGTACACGGTTGCTCCATCCTGTCGTTTCCTCTCAAGTATTTCTGCCCTGATTCCTTTTCCCGCAAGGTATTCGATGTGGGCTGCGGCATTCTCTTCCCGGGAAAAAGCCCCTACCTGAATACTGATATTTTCAGAATCCTGTGTCTCCCCTGAAGGTACGCCTTCGTTCTGTTCGACAGATGCCGGTGCCTCATACGCTCCATCCCTGGGAGAGAGGAGAAAGGCTGCAGAAAATATCATTCCCCTCCGGGCGGCATAATATTCAGGACTGCCGGGATTATTTCCTGCCAGTTCTTCCAGGCTGTCTATATTCAGACCGGGAATCAGCGATCCCTTACTGTCTGTGGAGAGCGGAATTTTACCGTGATTGATGGCAAGCCGTATTCCGAGTTCAGATTGCAGGTTACCGGATTCCGCCAGCAGAGTTTCGGCCTCGTCGGTTCTTCCGCTTAAAAGCAGAAGTTCAAGCCGAACGGTATCGGCGGTCTTTTTAAGAGGCTCATACTGCACAGCTTCTTCTAGAAAAATCAGTCTGCCGTCCAGGCTCGATATTTCTGCAAGACGTTTCCTGAGTGCTGCTTCCTGCTCCTCTTCATCGCTGATTTCTGCAATGGCATCAAGAGCAGAAAGGTCCTCCTCCGCCTGCAGAACAGCGCCGGAAAGAATAATGCATGTGCATACCAGGCAGAAATATCGCATGGACCTGCGCCTGAAGGCCTATCCTTTTGTCGTCTCTGACCCGGCAGCGGATTCCTCTGTCGCCGGTAAAGCTGCGGCGGGGTCCCTGTTTTTCTTTCCATCCGCTTTGGCAAGCTTCTCTTTTTTGGCTTTCTTTTCCTGATTCAGCTTGTTTTTAATTTTTCGTTTATGGCGAAAACCGAAGGTGAAAGGCAGCATTACAAGAACTCCGGCAAGGAAGGCTACAAACAGGCTTATGAAAATCGGTACCTGGGGAAAAGTATGAAAACCAAAGGATACATCCGCCCGGTTTTCTATATTGAATCCTACAAAAAAGAGAACAATCCCCATTAAAATAACAACAAATATTAATCTCCAGGGCATCTGTAACCTCCTTAAGGTTCTTTTGCTGTCAGAACTGCCGGGTGGCGCGGAAGGTAACCCCTGCCAGGGCATCCAGCCGTACTTCTATGAAATCTCCGATATTTATGCCGGCGGCGGGAAAAACCACCATCTCGTTCCGTTCGGTCCGCCCCAGCAGCTCATGGGGGTTCTTCTTCGAGACCCCTTCGACAAGAACTTTCACGGTCTTGCCGATACGCTTCTTTTTATTATCCTCGGTGATTTTACGCTGGAAGTCAATCAGCATGCTCAGGCGTTCATTCTTTTTCTGCTCCGGGACCTGATCTTCATATGACGCTGCTGCAGTACCCTCCCGGGAGTTATACTTGTAGGTAAAGGCATCGTCAAAACGCACCCGGTCAAGGAGTTCCAGTGTGGCGGTAAAATCCTCATCCCCTTCCCCGGGAAAGCCGACCAGCAGGTCTGTGGAGAGGGAACAGCCCGGGACGGCTTTCCGCAGTTTTTCCACCAGGGACAGGTAGTATTCCCGGGTATATCCGCGGTTCATTCTGGAGAGAACAGGATTCGACCCGTGCTGAACAGGCAGATGAATATGGCTGCACATCCTGTCGGATTGGGCAATCACATTTATGAGACGGTCACTCAGGTCCTTGGGATGACTGCTCATGAAGCGTATCCAGTGTATGGACTCCATTCCGTCTTCCAGCTTTTGCAGAAGCGCCGGAAAATCGGCCCCCTTGTCACCGCGATAGGAGTTGACGTTCTGCCCGATAAGGGTAATTTCCCTGACTCCCCGGGCATCGAGTCGACGAACCTCCTCGAGTATCTCGTCTTCCTTTCTGGAGATCTCACGACCCCGGACATACGGTACTATGCAGTACGTGCAGAAGTTGTTACAGCCATGCATGATGGGCACATAAGCGCTGAAACCACCGGGGGAAACCTCAGCGGAGAGGAACTCGTATACCTCTTCGCCAAAAAAATCCTTTAAGCCTTTCCGGAGGTCCTCCGTGCGGCTGACGAAGTTCAGGAAGTCCCTCTTGCCGAAGGTTCCGACCAGCATATCCACGGCGGGAAAGCTTTTGCGCAGTGAGCTGTTCATTCTTTCAGTCATGCAGCCCATCACAACAAGAGAAAGGGGTTTTGACTGCTTCAGGTGCTGATAATAACCGATCCGTCCATGAATCCGCTGTTCCGCCGAATTCCTGACCGCGCAGGTATTCAGAATTACCAGGTCGGCCTCGGTTTCACTCTCCGCCTGCTGCCATCCCAGATTTGTCAGTTCCCGTTCCACGGAGAAGGATTCCGCCACGTTCATCTGACAGCCGTATGTTTCCAGAAAAAATTTACCCATATGGTCTGATTATGCCTTTAATGCCTGAAAGAACGCTGTCCCGTGTAGACCATGCTGGCACCATACTCATTGACAGCCTCAATTGTTTCAAAGTCCCGCAGGGATCCTCCGGGCTGGATAATAGCTGAAACGCCTTCCTTAAGTCCCACCTCGGCTCCGTCCCGGAAGGGGAAGAAGGCGTCGGAGACCATGACTGATCCTTTCAAGCCTCCCTTAAGCGCCCGCACCTCTTCGCGTATAGCCTCTCTGGCGGAAGTATCCTCCAGAAGAGCGAAAGGGGTTCTGTGGCGTTCCCAGCAGATACGGTCTTCCAGTTTTCGGTAAGCCTTGTCGCGGGCGATCTCCGCCACCCCTACCCGGTCCTGTTCTCCCGTGCCGATTCCAACGGAGACACCGTCTTTTACATAGATGACGGAATTGCTGGTAATGCCCGATTCCAGATACCAGCCGAAGAGCATGTCCGCCTTTTCCGCCTCCGTTGGGCTCCGTTTAACCGCAAAGTGCTGCCCCTTGTATTCGCTTTCCGCGGGAAGAAGTTCATCCGGGCGAAGCTGCTTCGGCACAAAGGACCACTGCAGCACCACTCCACCATCCATCAGGGACTTGAAATCCAGTACCCGGGCACCGATGTACTGCTGCAGCCTGAAGATGTTCCCGATCCGCATTACCCGTAAATTCTTTTTCTTTTCGAAGAGTTCCATGACACCCTCTTCGTAATCCGGCGCCGCCACCACTTCACCGTAGCTTTCACAGATTGCAGCGGCTGTCGCCAGGTCCATCGACCGGTTTACCACCACAGCGCCGCCGAACGCGGCAATCCGGTCAGCCATAAGGGCCTTACGATAGGCTGACTCCAGGGTTCCGTCCACAGCGGCACCACAGGGATTATTGTGTTTTACGATTACCGCCGCGGGCGTATCCGTAAAGTAGCGCAGAATATTCAGGGCGTTATCCACATCGGTAATATTCGTCTTGCCCGGATGCTTTCCGCTCTGAAGCAGTTCAATCTCCGAGGCCAGGTAGCGTCCGGGTTGAATGGTGCTGAGCTCCCCGATGGTCAGGTTGCCGTTTACCAGCCGATACAAGGCCGCAGGCTGGTCCGGGTTTTCTCCATAGCGAAGGCCGCGGGTCTCATCCCCGATGGTCCACTGCACCTTTTCGTAGACCAGCTGCTGCTGTCCCCGGTCATCGTGCAGGGTGATGGTCAGCCCACCGGGAAAATCCTCATCGAGGATCCTGCTGTACTGCTTTCTGTTTGCCTGATTTGCCATGTAGCTGTCCTTCCTAGGGGCTTTCGCTGATTGAATAGAGATCGAGTCCCTGCTTCGGATTAATCTTTTCAAGATACGAAGCAATTGTCATATCGTAGTCGGCTGTATGCTGAAAGGCCTTCCGGGCCAGCCGGAAGCGCTGTTCCAGGTTGGTACAGCCCTGATTGGTCCGGACTTCGCTGAGAATCCCGCTGTAATCCAGGGGATCACAGACCACCGCCACCCGGAGAAAGTTTTTTGCCGATGCCCGGAGCATGCAGGGGCCGCCGATATCAATATTGGCCCGGGCGTTTTCGAGGGTCGCATCATCCCTGCCGATGGTCTCCCTGAAAGGGTAGAAGTTGACTATGGTCATATCGAACCTGATTCCCCCGGTGCGCTCCAGGTCCCGTGCGTGGTCCTCATTGAAGGACTCGCTCAAGAGTCCCAGATAGATCTTGAAATCCAGGGTCTTGACCAGTCCGCCCTGCATCTCCGGCTGACCGGTGTAGTCGGAAACCCGGTGCAGCCTGGATGCAGCCTGTTCTCCAAGGATCTGAGTGAGCAGGCTGAAGGTTCCCCCGGTGCTGAAAAAATTCACATTCGGGTTGATCTCCAGCAAGGACGGAATAAACTCATCCAGTCCGGATTTATCCGCGGTACTGACAAGTACATTCCGTACCGCCACCAGGTTTTCGGACCTGCTTACATAGTTCAGATTCATACGGACTTCTCCGCTGCCGCCACGGTGTTAAAGAGCAGCATGGTAATCGTCATGGGCCCGACACCGCCGGGAACCGGAGTAATAAGGGAAGCCTTTTCCGAGACCGAGGAAAAATCAACATCTCCCTCCAGACGGTAACCCCGCTTTTTGCTGTCGTCGGGAATTCTGTTTACTCCCACATCAATGACCACAGCCCCCTCTTTTACCATATCCCCGGTGACGGTTCGAGCCCGGCCTGCAGCTACAATCAGGATATCCGCCCTCAGGGTGTGGGCCTTCAGGTCTCTGGTGGCGGTGTGGCAGATGGTAACTGTGGAATTGCCGGGATTCGCCTTGCGAAACAGCAGGTTCGCCACCGGCTTGCCTACAATATTGCTTCGTCCCAGGACCACGACCTCGGCCCCTCCGGTCTCGACCCCGGACTCCTCCAGAAGTTTGAGAATCCCGTTGGGCGTACAGGGCAGATAGCAATCCTGTCCCAGAAGCATTTTTCCCGCATTAACGGGATGAAAACCGTCCACGTCCTTCTTCGGATCAATGGCCATGATGATCTTCTGCTCATCGATATGCCGCGGCAGGGGCAACTGTACCAGAATACCGTGCAGTTGCGGATCCTCATTCATGGATGCGATAAGGGCGAGGAGTTCCTCCTGTGTTATTTCTGCAGGCAGGCGTGTCTCCCTGGAGAACATTCCGAGTTCCGCGCATGCCCGCTCCTTGCCGGTCACATAGGATATACTGGCGGGATCATCCCCCACGAGCACCACTCCCAGTCCCGGGGTTATACCCTTTTTTTTGAGTTTATCGATACGGGACTTCAGCTCTTCCCGGACCTTCGCAGCTATCTTTTTACCGTCGATCAAATTAGCCATGTCAGGACTCCTTAGACAGATACCCTGTTTACCATAAAAGCTGCATATAATCAATCAAAGGGCAACGAACTGCTTCCCGTACGATACGGGAATCGTTTATGCTGCTGTTTGGCCCCATCTGTTGATAAAAGCCCATCGGGGTGATACTATTTGTGAACTTTACGTGGTATCTTTCAAGTTTTTTGTACAGCGAGGTGACCCTTGGACCGCCGTCGACTATTTTTTGTACTTCTGATTCTGTTACTTCTCATACCGGTTTATTCCCAGAACTCCGAAATGCCCGGCGATGGCTCTGTAGAAGGTGAAGAGAACGGCAATGCCGAGTATTACCGCAGCGTATACGAGCTGGGTGACCAGGTGTTCAACATAACCGCCGGCCTGTTCATTCCCCTCTATTACAGAAGACCCGGAGATTTTTCCACCGCCCCGGCCAACCTGAGCCTTGGAGGAACGGGAAGCATCGAATACTCCAGCTTTATCAACTCAAACATGACCCTGGGCCTGAGCCTGAAGGGAATGTTCGCCTATACTCCCAATGACAGGCTTCTCTCCATGTTTCCCATAACCGGGAAGCTAACCTATTATATTACGGACTCCTATCCCTTTGAGTTTCCCCTCTACGTTCATGCTGGTCTCTGCATCAGCCGTCTTGAATCCGAGACCTTCTACGGCCCCACTATCATGCCCGGGGCGGGGGCGACCTGGAACATGAACTCCTCCTGGGGATTCGGAATCAACGCCACCTGGTGGTGGGTACCCATGTGGTACGGGCCGAGCCACGAGGATACCGCCAAGAGCCGCTTCGGGAACTTCCTGGACATTTCCCTTTCGGCCACCTATCACTTCTGACCTGAGGACGCTGACAACCATGATGCGAAGTATACGGAAATGCAGAAAGATCATACCCCTTTTTCTTCTGATCCTGATGATTTTTACCTCCTGTACCGACGGAGGGGCCGGGATCTTCTACTCCATCGAGATAGAAGAGGAGATAAAAAACCGCTCCCTGCCGGACTACCTGACGGCTTTCAGTTATGCCACAACCAGTTCGGACAGTATGTATTATCTGGCAGGCGGAGGCCTTTACCGATGGGACTCTTTAACCCCGTCCCAGGAGTGGTCGGATCTGTCCCTGCCCTCGGGCTGGAAATACACCTGGCAGGTAGCGAGTAACGGTACGGACACCCTCTACGTCATACTGGAAAACAGCGACGGAGACCGTTCAGCCCTGTATTCCTGGGACGGCACTGACTGGCAGAAGCCTATTGTAGTCTGGGTAGGACGACCTTACCGGCTGTGGTTTGCTGAAAACGAACTGTACGTTGCCACACAGGAGACCGCCAACGAAACCGACAAGATCTACAACTACAGGTTGTATCATGCAGATGATGCTTCCAACCTCTCCTCAGGTTTTTCCCAGGTAACTGTCGGCGGTTCGCCTTTTGTCTCGTCCAATAAGCCCATCAGGGATCTGGATGCAATTCCTGCCGGAGACTTCTTCTTTATAACATCAGCGAAGGTCTATAGCGGAACCGACGTTACTTTCAATGAATCGGTTTGGCCGAATCGTTACCTGCGGAAACTTCACTATTCCCCCCTCCTCTCTTCCCTTTTTCTCTCCGCCGGAAGCCAGTCCATCAACGGTTCCGGCTACGTATACAAGTGGAACGGAGTAGACGATTGGGATTTTGTTGACTCCGTCGGCGACGACCCCAACGATTTTGAGGATGTCACCTTCGGAGGATCAGACTACCTGCTTATAGGTACGGAGAATGGCTATTACGAAAGCAGCGATGGTAATAGCTTTACCGGGGAATCCGCCACCATCGAGTCCGCGTCGAAATACGAGATTACCGACCTGTCATCCGCGGTTGTTCAGGGACTCTTTGACGGCCCCGGAAACATCTTCTTTGCCATGACCTCCGGCAACGGTCTCTGGAGAAACACCGCCGGTACCTGGTCCAGGGAATAAAAAGGGGAATCAGGGCGCGGCGTAGAACTCGTCGGCCCCGATATCCGGAAAGGGCCTGATTCCGTGGGCGGGATTGGGCCTTTTTTGTCCCTCCAGATCCGGCAGCCCGATTCCGCTCTCGATACCCGCATCCACACAGGCCGAGTTTTCCCGTAAACGGTAGCCTTCATCGGCAAAGCTGTCCCCGGGAGCCTCCCCGATATTTCCGTCTATCCAGCCGCCCAGGGGATCCCCATCGAGACTGTTCAGTGCCGCCGGGTCGGGGACCGGACTTCCGCCGTACTCCGCCGTGCGGGCCCAGTCTCCGAAGTTGCAGTTTCTGATACTCCAGGCATCGTTCTTTTCTCCCCGCAAGGCGGTTCCGGAAGGTCCCCGGCTGTTGGAAACAATGCTGTTTGTCATAAACAGCTGGGCGCCGCTGCGGCTTATTATACCGGAGGGACGCTCCCGGGAGGACGAAACCAGCAGACTTGAATGAACCATGCTCAGGCGTCCGCCTTCCAGATCGATGAGAACCGGCTCCCCCCTGGCGGAAAGCGAAGCTGTACAGTTGAGCAGGTCACTGGATCCTTTCCGTTGACGCAGCATGAAGCTGAAACCGGCTTTCTCCTCCGTACTTACATTGCAGTGGCGCATCGTCATCTGGCTGTCAGCCAGGACAAGAGCGGTATTACCGTTCTGTCCACCCAGTATTATCTGCGTCTCCCGGATTTCCAGCCGGGAAGAGTCAGCACGTACGGCAATCGGCGTCTGGGCACCGACGGCATGTATACTGCCACCGGTAATATGCACCTGGCCCCTTACCAGCTGCAGAGCGACGGCAGACCTGCTGCCTGAACCGGAATACAGTTCCGCTCCCCGCAGGCGTATATAGGCATCTTCCCCATTCACAGAGGCTGTACGGGAGCCCTTTCCGGGCCGTATGGTACTTTCCTGCAGAGTAAGGCTTCCCCCTTTCATACTCACCGCCGTCCAGTCTCCGGAGACATCCTCGGTAAGCGTGAGAGTAGAACCTTCGATGTTAATACTACCTCCGACGCTCTGGAGTATACCGCGTCGACCTCCGCGATAGATCACGGTATCCGTGATAGTTATGACGCCTCCCTCCTGACGAAGCAAATAATCAAATACGCTCCCCGCTGTTGTATCGATATCCCGAAGACGAACATCGACCTTCCCGACAGTCATGGGAAGGCCCGCCCTTCCCCGGGGATCGCTGAAAAGGAACCCCTGAATACTGCAATCACTGTTTATCGCGAGAATCTCCCTTCCCTGAGGAAAGTACTCCCCGCTTTGTATGGTGCTTCTTCCTTTCGGTTTCCAGTCTTCAGGATCAAGACCGCCGATCAGTTCAAGATCCCCGCTTACAACAAGCGGGCGCTGAACAGTGTAGCTGCCTTCTGCAATGTAGATGGTACCCATCTTCAGAGAAACAGCCCGTTCAAGGGCCTTCTCCAGGGACCTGAAGGGGCGCAGCCTGGTTCCCTCAAATAAATCGTTTCCGCTTTCGGCAACATAAATTATGTCTTGATCCAGCAGTACAGTCCATTCAGCTTCCCTGCTCCGGTTCCCCACCCGGTCAAGGGCAACGGCCCTGACAATAACGGAGCTTCCTGCTTCTCCCCGGGTATCGAGCTTGATGGTTCCGGTATATTCCCTTCGCGGCTCATCACCGTCAAGACTGTAGAGTATCCTGTTACCTCCAGCCTCCAGTTCAATCGTTTTTTCCCGCAAACCGGAAACGCCGGAGCCTCCCTCCACCAAATGAGGAAGTCCGGGTCCAAGACGGTCGATGGTAAAATCCAGGTATTCCTCCGCCTGAGGAACCCGGGACTCCCTGGTGGGATACAAACCGGCCCGCAGGAAGAACCTTCGCTCCATTCCGGCGGGCACATTCAGAACCATCTCGTCCTCCATGAGAGGAGAATACGGTCCCAGCTCGTCGGCTTCCGAATTGATACCGAGTTCAAAGCGCACAAAGCCCTTATCAGCGGGAATCACCGGTTCGACTACAAGCCGGCCGGGGTATACACCACCCCTTTCCACTCCCCGAATAAGAGCACTCCCTCCTTCGCCGACGGGAGATTTGAGCCTCATGGTCCTGACTGCAGTGGTGATCCCCGATTCGCTCTCAAGATAATACTGAACTGAAGAGGTCCCGCCTCCCGGGGATCTATCAAGGCTCAGGGGCGATGTATAGACCCTCCAGTCACTCCCTTCCTCAAGACGATAAAACAGCCTTGTACCGGGAGGTACCGGCCAGCTGATCTGTACGGGACCTTCGAAATCGTTATAATCCACCAGAGGTTCCTCCGGAGTCAGTACAGGACGCCGGTCGATGGTGATGACTTCACGCGGAGTTTTAAGGGATCTGTTTCCGGCTTCGTCAAAGCTGCGGTACTCAAGCTGAAACACGGTAAGTGCACCTTCGGTTCCGGAAAGTTCGAGGGGATCCTGGTAGGGAACAAAAGGAATCATCCCTTCCCGGGATATATCATCCCCGGTAATAAGGCGGTATTCTATCCCTGCATTCTCAGGGGCCCTGAGCTCGACCCGCAGGGGAGCACTGCTTATCCGGCCCTGGGGAATACCTGAGCTTGCAGGCTCAGGAGGCGCCAAACGGTCGATTCGCAGATGCAGAGAAGGTTCCATGTCCCTGCGGTTTCCCGCAGCGTCAATCATGCTCAAGGCAATGGTAAAGGTCCTTTCCAGACCGTCCTGAAGACTGATCCGGCGTGGTCCGGTGTATTTATCGCCATACAGCAGAGGATCAGATTCGCCGGGAGGAGCGGACTCCCCGCCGATTAAAATATATGCGGTCTCATCATCCGGCAGTTCACCAAGGGACAGAACAACATCATCAGCACTGATACCGGATTCGGGTATGCCGAAAATCTCCGGGATCTCCGGTGCTTTTCTGTCCACAACGAACCTGAGAGTAGTAATGCGTCCCGTACGGCCCCGTTCCGGAAAAACGGGAAGCAGTTTAAGCTGATAATAGACCTCGGTGCCCTCTTCAGTTGCAATTGCAAGATCCTGAAGCCGCGGCGAGTTAATGTCCGGGTCCGGCGGTTCCCGGGAATCGGTTCCCAGGGAATAGACGACGTCCAGGTCATCCTCTTCGCTCCTGAATCCCGGATTGAGAACCGGGTCATTATAAACCCGGCGATCCTCCAGACCCATTATACCGGGCAGTTCAGGCAGCCTTTTATCAATCCTTAGGTCTGACCGGGCGATATCACTTCTGTTTCCCCATTCATCCTCTGCAAAGGCCCGTATCCGGTACAGCTTCAGTTGTTCAGCCTCTCCTTTCAGCTCGAAAGACTCCTCGTAAAGGGAGAATTCCTCTTCCCCTTCCTCCTGTCCGGTACCTGCAGTCTGTTGGTTACCCTCCGGTTCAATCAGGGAATAGAACAGAGTACCGCTTCCGGAAATACGGACCGTCCCGCCTTCCAGGGAAATCGAAGGAACAGGCGGCGGCAGACGATGGATCTCCGTCCGGATCTGTACCGGAGCGGAGAGGTTTCCCGCAGCGTCCCTGGAGGCGAAGCGAAAAAACCGCCGGGAGTTCATTCCCCAGGGGGTATGCAGTTCTTCTCCGGACCAGACCGGAGAAATCCCGGAAATCTCCCGGG
This sequence comes from Marispirochaeta aestuarii, assembly GCF_002087085.1. Taxonomy (NCBI): domain Bacteria; kingdom Pseudomonadati; phylum Spirochaetota; class Spirochaetia; order Spirochaetales; family Spirochaetaceae; genus Marispirochaeta; species Marispirochaeta aestuarii. The sequence goes on from NZ_MWQY01000003.1 coordinate 174,644, forward strand.
TGGAGGACTCATCATCTCCGGATTCAAAAACCACCAGCGCGTCGCCCTTTGCAGCGGCCTCGATGCGGACCGCCCCGTCCCTTTTCTGTTCTCCCACCATAAGCTCCGGCGGTTCCGGAGGAAGAAGGTCATAGGGAATAAGACGTCCGGAGACCGGACCGCTGATTCCCTCTGTTGATACCACCGCCGCTTTTATCATCAGGTTGCCTTCCGTATCGGACAGCGGCGGAGTAAAAGGCCCGCTATAAAGGGGAGAGCCGGCATCGGGATCGGAACCGTCCAGGGTGTAATGGATTCTGCTCTGGTCGGAGGCCAGTATCGATATTAGCGGGGCTTCGGAATAGGGTGCAGTTCCGGAAACGCTGATTGAAGGGGCTTCCGGTTTGCGGGTGTCAAAAACGTAGAAGTAACGGTAGTGTGGTGCGGTTTTGTCCCCCGAAGCCTGGAGAAAAAAGCGCAGGCCGTAATAGTGCACCCCCCCCGGGGGCGCCATCAGGGTCAGCACTCCTTCCATGGAAGGATCATCACCGGTGGGCCTTCTTTCTTCAAAGGTATAAAAAACAGGATTTGCACTGAAATCGAGGGACTGTCCTTCCCGGTATACGCCTGAATCAGGAAGTCCGGGAAGACTCTCATGGTTTCGGTCTTCCTGTACCGAAAATTTTACGGTCTTCACCTCTGTAAATGTTCCATCCGGAAGCCTGCCCGCGACTGACAGGGTAAGGTCTCCCCGGGCATCTTCCAGCAGGGTTCCACCGGAAAAACTCTCTCCCGAGCGTCGGGGATCCCTGCCGTCGGTGGTATAAACGAAGTCGGAAAGTCCTGTGCTTTTAACATAGAGAAACTGCGGATTGCGATAGACCCCTTCCGCGGGACTGAGAATATCGAAGGAGTACCTGGATTCCCGGGGCTTTGTACTTACCACATATTCCCACTGGACAAGTCTGCTCAGGTTTCCTGCTGAATCTCTGGAATACGCGGATACCCTGTACGGCTTTATCCTTGGCTGCAGAACGATATCTTCACCCTGCCAGGTACGGGGTTTTTCTGATATATGTTCGTCCACGGAATAGAAAATCGCATCCTTCCTGGTGTGAAAAGAAAGGCTCAAAGGTCCCGAATAGGTTCCCGGTTTCGGTTCCATTTCCGGTTCCGGAGGAATCCGTTTATCTATATGGTATTCGAATACTCTGAGATTTTCGTTTCCATCCTGGACCGGCCGGTCGGAGATCTCGATTCGATACGTTCGCTCCTCCCCCGGAAGGGCACTGAGACGGAGAGGGAACCTGCAGGGAACAAAATGATCAGGGGAAATACCTGTAAAACGATAGTAAAACCGTGTTTCCCCTGTGTCTTTAAATTCAAGCAGAACGGACTGATTGTATTCTCCCGGGGGATGCGACAGCTGGACTGACTGCCCGTTCAATTCAGGCAGGGAACAGAAAAACAGCAGGAAGACCAGAATGTACAGTTCCCGGGTTTTTTTCATTCCAGCGCGCTCTCCAGGGCCTCCCGCAGAAGAGGATCGTTACTTCCGGCATAGTAGTAGCGTTCCCTCTCTTCACTGGTGAGCCCGATCAGCTCGTGACTCGCGTAATGGATCCAGTAGTCCTCCTCGGGAGCATTGATACTCAGCTTGCGACAGTAGTAATCAGGCTGAAGGGGAAGCCGCTTCTGCTCCGGGATATACTCGAGGATCTTGTAGTCATGAACGGCTATCTTGATGTCTTCCCTGGGAATTCCTTTATCGATGATAATTTCAGAAAGATGGTTTATCGTGCGGCCGGAATCGAATATATCGTCCACGAGAAGAACCTTATCCCCGTTTCGCAGATACGATGGATTGTAGGTCCATCCGTCAACCATAACCCGCTCCTGTTGACGTATATCCGTATATGAGCGGGCGACTACGGCGGCATAGAATACGGGCCTGTCGTTTCTGCGGATAGCTTTAAAATATTCACTGATGATATTTCCAAGATAGGCTCCGCCCCGCAGGGATACATAGATTACATCGGGGACAAAACCGTCCTTGTAAATGGAATAGGCCAGCTTTATGGAATTGTCCCGCATTGTCTGATATGGCAGAAACTCTTTTTTCATGTCCTTTACCGTCTCTTTTTTCAGTTCTGTTTCATTGGGCCCATCATGAGCTCCAGATCTTCACCGCCCCTGTGTACACTTAGAGCAAGCGCCTGGTCTTCCGCCAGTTTCAAGGAGGAGTAGAAGGCATCCAGGGAATCTATCTCTGTCTTCCCCAGACGGGTAATTACGTCGCCGGATTTAAGACCGGCAGACTCCCCCGGGGTGCCCTTATCCACGGCGAGCACATAGACTCCCCTTTCCGGGATCTTCTCCATCTCCTCCCGCAGTGCATCGGTAATGGGATAGAGACGCAGTCCGGGCCAGAACTTGTCCGACCTGGCACGAATTGTATCATCATCGGCCCGTTCCTCTATGGCCACCGGGATTTCCAGGGACTCACCGTCCCGCAGAATAACAAAATCACTGTTGCGGCTGACCGGCAGATCGCTTACCGCCTGGATCAGGTTGTCGGCATTTTTAATCCGGCGTCGACCTACGTTCAGAATTATATCTCCGGGACGTATGCCGGCTTTCTCCGCCGGACTGTCGACATAAATATTGGTGACCACCGCACCGGAAACATCGTCTTCCTTCATGCTTTCAAGGATATCGTGACTCGTATCGGTAATACTGACACCCAGCCAGCCGTAGGCGACCTGTCCGGTTTCAATAAGCTGATCAATAACGTTTCTGGCACTGTTGATGGGTATGGCGAAACCAAGACCGATACTGCCGCCGGTAGGGGTCGTTATCCAGGTATTTATACCTATTACCCGTCCCTTCAGATCCACCAGGGCACCGCCTGAGTTCCCCTGGTTTATGGACGCATCGGTCTGTATAAAATCACTTATATCCGTAGGCCCGGACCTGTGCAGCCCGGATATGATTCCCTGGGTAACGGTACCGCTGTACCCGAAGGGGTTGCCGAGGGCGACAACAAGGTCGCCTATTCGCAGGGAATCGGAGTCCCCAAGGCGTGCCTCCTGAATATCCACTCCAGGCGCCGAAAATGAAACCAGAGCCAGGTCCCTCCGGGGGTCCTTTCCTATCAGGTCTGCAGGATAGATTCTGCCGTTGTGCAGGGTTATGCTTACCTCGTCAGCCTCACCCACCACATGATTATTGGTTACAACGTAGTAGGTATCCCCATTACGACGGACAATAACCCCCGACCCCAGACCCTGGGTACGAAACTCCCGTTCTTCCGACTCTCCTTCGCCGTCGGGGTCCGGGAAGAAAAAGTCCCAGCCATCGAGATCAGGGACTTCCTGGGAGAAGATGTCCACAGTATTTACCTGCACCACAACTGGAAGGGTTTTGTCTGCGATGTCACGAAAATTCTTCTGGATCGTAAGAGAGGTCAATCCCGCACAGCCTGAAATCAGGAATACAAGAGCAATAAGAAAAAACAGCATCATTTGCTTTGGTCGAATTGTCATTATTTTTCTCCCAGCCGCAGCGGGCTCCTTTCTATTGTCGAACAGGTGATGCATAATCTCAAGTCCGCGGACGGGTCAGTATTTCCGTTCCATCCTCGAGGATGGCAACGGTATGTTCAAAATGGGCCGAGGGTTTGCGGTCTGCGGTTACCACGGTCCAATCATCATCCAGAATAACGACCTCATGAGTTCCCTGGTTGATCATGGGTTCCAGGGCAATGACCATTCCCGGTTTTAAACGGGGATTCGGCCCTCTGCCAACGTAATTCGGAACCTGAGGTTCCTCGTGAAGTTCAATACCCGTTCCATGACCGCAGAAGTCCCGCACTACCCCGTATCCTGCTGAATCGGCATGTTCGAATACTGCCCGTGAAATATCCTTTATCCGGTTCCCCGCTACTGCTTTACTTATCGCGATATCGAGACACTCCCGGGTTATATCCATGAGCTTCTGCTTCTTTTGATCAATTCTCCCCACCGGCAGCGTCAGAGCCCGGTCACTGTAGTATCCGGAAAGATTGATGCCCATATCAATACTGATAATGTCCCCTTCCTTTAGTTTTGTACCGTTGGGTATACCATGTATAACTACTTCATTTACGGAGGCACAGATGCTGGCCGGGTATCCCATGTATCCCAGAAAGGCGGGTTCTCCGCCGCCATCACGGATTGCCTTTTCCGCGGCTTCATCGAGTTCCTTTGTACTGATTCCCGGTACAACAAGGGGTTCCAGGAGATCAAAAACCTCAGCCAGAAGACGACAGGATCGTCGTATTCCTTCCAGCTGGGTCCGGTTTTTCAAACGTATCATATATACTCCTCAGTGTGTTCTATTCCATTTTACCCAGAGCATTGATCATCAGAGTTGCGCGTAAATTGGATGGATCGAGATCCAGGGCATAGCTAAGGGCATTTGCAGCATTCTTTCTGTCCCCGGCGGCCATATGGGATTCGCCGATTCCAAGCCAGACCATGCTCCGGTTCTGTGCTGATAAATCTTCACGAAGCGTAAATATCTCATCCGCTCTGCTGAAAGCATTCAGGGCCCTTTCTGCCTCTCCGGCTTCCAGGTACAGACGTCCGGCATCGTAAAGATACTCCCAGTGCTTGTTTTTCTGATATGCCGCTTCGAATTTTTCAGCAGCTCCGGCGAAATCGCCTGTAAGGGAAAAATAGAGCCCCTCCAGCAGGTCCTGATCAGGTCCGTTTCTCTGCTTTTGCATAGTCAGAAGAACCCGCAACCCCTCCTGGTCCCGATTACCGAAAAGACGCCATCCGAGAAAAAGAGCCAGAGAATCGCCCTGCTCTCCGTGATAGGAGTCCCACAATCTGGCGGTGCTTCCCTGAGAGCCGGCTCCCAGCTCGAGATCCGCAAGCCGAATCCGTGCCTCGGGATGTCCTTCTGCTACATCAAGAAGCCGCGTGAAGGTCTCTTTAGCAGAGACAAAAGCTCCTTCCCGGTAATAAAGCTCACCAAGTCTTTCCAACAGCACCCTTGATTCGGGAAATTTTTCCAGACCTTTTTTCAGATACTCCTTCGCAGAAGAGTTATCCAGTACAGCCATGTTTAGGTAGGGCAGGACGGAGTATTCGGGCGTATTCTGTATCAGATCCCGATAAATTTCCATGGCCTCTTTTTGCCGTGCCAGGGCGATGGCGAATTCAGCCTGGTATAGTTTCAGTCCCGGATCCTCCTGTGCCTGTTCCCCCATCATCTCCTGTATAAGGACCAGTCCATACTGGGGATCAGCTGCATCGTAGGCGATCTGGAGAGAAAGCTCCGGAAAACGGCTTTCCGTTGAGTTTTTCAGAAGCCTGTTCGCCTCCGGGATGGAACCCTCCTCTGCGTACAACAGGGCTGCATCGGCGATCAGTTCGGGAGAGTTCCACTCCCGTCCGGCGGCGGAAAACAATCGCGGGTCTCTGCTGTTGAGCAGTTTGATGAGTCCACCGCTGGAGAAACTGCTTTCCCCAGCCTGCTTTTCCAGATACGTGTCAATTTCCATCCCCGATGAAAGCAGACTCTCCGCCCTCATTCCCAGAAATCGGGGAGAAACAAGTTTTTCCTCGCTGATTTCCACTGCCCGTTCCGGATTACCCTTCATTATAAGAGCCCTGCAGTAGATAAACCAGAGATCCTCCCTGCCGGGGAAACGTTCAGCCCCGCGGCGGGCAAAATCGGTGAAAATGGAGACACCCCTGCCGTTGACGGCAAGCTGATGGCTTCTCTTTAGAATCTGGAGATACTGAAAACTCGATAGATCTACCCGTAAAAGGGGGCGCAGTGTTTCAAGTGCCTCACTTTCCCGGCCATAGTCAAGGAGACCGTCGAATTCGCTTAGAAGGTCCCTGAATTCAATATCCCGATAGAGGATCTGCCGGTGATCATAGAAGGAGTATGCAAGGATTGAAACAAGAAGGAGTACAAGGATTTTCGGTAAAATATCCCATTTATCTTTTTTCATGATGAGATTTCAGTATTCCGTCCAGCACCCCGTTTATAAAGCGGTAGGATTCATCGCTGCCGTAAATTTTCGCAATATCAACGGCTTCATCGATGGTAACGGTAGCGGGTATATCCTGCTGAAATTTCAGAGCATAGGCACTCATACGCAGTATTGCAAGATCTATCTTGCCGATGCGCTTGAAATCCCAGTGCTCAAGATGTCCGGAGATACACTCATCAATAAAGTCGAGGTTTTCAATGGTTCCCAGAACTATAAAACGGGCGAAATCAAGGGTTTCCTGCTCGTAACGGGCCCGCATCTCCTCATCTATCCAGGGGAAAGTGGCGATCTCTTCCGGAGTCTGAGGATTTAAGTCCCAGCTGAACAGGGCCTGAAAGGCCAAAACCCTTCCCTTGCGACGTGATCCCATGAGCTACTCGAACACCTGAATATCTGCTTCACTTCGCAGGGTACTCACAACACGACTGTAGGCATCGTGAAGCGCCTGTTGCTGTTTTTCGTTAATAATCAGTCGGCTTATATATTCCCGTACGGTCATTGGATTTGTAGGACTCAAGGGGTCGTTCAGGGAAAGAATCTTAGCATCCCGATGTTCGGTTATTTTAACGATGTGAAAACCAATGTTGGAACGCAGTACACCTGAAACCTGATTCGTTTCCAGACTGAAGAGGCGGGCAAAGAAGTCTTTTCCAAAATATGCTTCGGCCCTGGCGTCATCCCGGGCCAGGTATCCGAAATCACCGCCGGAATATCGTGAACCTGCATCATCGGTGTACTCGCTCACCAGGGAACTGAAATCGGCGCCCTGACGGATCTTTTTATGGATATCCTCCGCCTTCTCGCGAAGACCATCTACAGCGGCTTCATTCTTGTTCATCGTGGAAATGAAAATCTGACTGAAACGGATAATTTCAGGATTGACCAGGCGGGTAGCTATTCTGTTATACCGCTCCTGAATATCTTTTTCCGCCGGAGGACTGATAGTATCAATGACATCGGACTGGGTCTGCATTACATATTTCTGCTGAAGCAGCTGTTTGCGGATGGACTCACGGATCTCAACCCAGCTCATCCGGGTCTGCTGCTCCATAAGCTCCCGGAAGCGATTTTCAGACAGCTGCTCTGATGCTCCCATCTGTCCCCGCTGCTGCAGCTGCAACTCCACACCCTTGCGCTGATTATTCAGCGCTGCGGATATTTCGCTCTCGGATACGTTTATTCCGTCCCGTTCAGCGGCCTGCTCAATGAGGATTTCTGCGATCATGGCATCCAGGACCTGTTTTTCTGTCTGGGGAGGAATCCCGAGGCGGGCCTGAACCCGGACTTCTTCGGTCTCTTCAACCCGCTGCTGCAGCTGTCCCTTCGTTATGACCTCGGTGCGAATAAGATTTATCATCGCCGCAGGTCCGTCCAGGGGGGCAGCCGTTATCTGCAGAGAGCAGAAAAATATCAGGACAATGATAAACAGGCATCCGACTTTCTTCATCCCAGACTCCTACTCAAGGTGCAGCTTCTTCCCGATGGCCTCGGCCTCTTCCGGTATACGGAATACATCGGAGAGTTTCAGGAACATTCCCTCATGCTCCATGGCCTTCATGAGGACCCTCAGGGTCTTGCTGTTCCGCAGACCCTTTTTTGCCAGGAAGGCGAAACTGCGTTTACCCGCAACCATTCCGGAATTGGATAGGAATCGCGGGATGGACGGATCAATCTTACCGCCGAAAAGGGTGGTTCCGACAGCTCCGAGGGCGATATAATTGTAGATCGTCAATTTTGTATTGATATCCCGTTCACCATCGATCAAATCGACGGAGACCCCCTGGCTTTCAATCCCCCGGGCCAGTGACCGGGAGATCTCGGTCATCTCCTTCTTTTTGGATCCTGGAAAATAGACTACCGCCGCTCTCACTGTAACTCCTTTATCCAGTAAGGCGTGGGCCTCACCGGACTATTCGGCTGCGTCCTGATTGGCTCCACCCTGATCAGGATTCTGATTCCACCATTCCGTTTGCGCAGCATCATTTGCCATTCTTCGGGCTGCACCTTCCACGTCGCCTTCAGTGTCACTTACGTTTATCCAGGCGAGGGCAAAGGCACTTCCCATGAAGATGACACCGAGAATGGATGTAAAGCGGGTAAGAATATTACCGGAGCGTGATCCAAAGGGCGTGGAGCTTCCTCCGCCGAACATTCCGCCCAGTCCGTCTCCCTGATCGTCCTGGATAAGGACAATAAAAATAAGCAAAAGGGCGCTGATGACAAACAGAATCATCAGTAATACAGAAACAATTACCATAGCTGTGTGCTCCTAGGCATCAAATTTTACGATCGGAACAAACGAATCAAGCTTCAGGGCAGCTCCGCCGACGAGGGCCCCGTCGATATTTTCCATACCCATCAACTCTTTCGCATTATCAGGCTTAACGGATCCGCCGTACTGAATGACAAGATCCTCAGCTGCTTGTGCAGAATACAGCCCGCTTATCTTCTTTCGGACGGCCTTGTGAATAGCATCGGCATCCCCGGGGGTAGCGGTTTTTCCGGTACCGATGGCCCAGACAGGTTCATAGGCGATGGTGACCTTTTTCAGGTCCGCTTCGCTTACATCCTTGAGGCTGCCTGCGAGCTGCCCTTCCACCACTGCTTCGGCCTTTCCGGCTTCCCGCTGTTCCAGGGTCTCACCCACGCAGAGAATAACTTCAAGTCCCCGGGAAATAGCCAGGCGGACTTTACGATTGATGAATTCGTCACTTTCTCCGTATATAAGACGACGTTCCGAGTGTCCAAGGATAACAACCTCAACTCCCAGATCCTTCAGCATAAGAACGGAAACTTCTCCCGTGTGTGCGCCGGATTCCTGGTCTGACATATTCTGGGCACCCAGGATTATTTCGGAACCCTTCAGGCTCTTAGCCACCGCATCAAGAGCGGTAAAAGGAGGGGCCACCATAACACGATGGGCGACACCGGAAACCTCCTTCTTGAGCCCTTCCACAAGTTCGAGAGCCTCTGCAACAGTTTTGTTCATCTTCCAGTTGCCGGCAATAAAATATCTTCGCATGTCTTTTCCTTGTCTTTCGTATAACAGAACTGTAAAGCCCCGGCCTGTACGACCGGGGACCGCAGAACTATTCTATCAGCTTATTGTGTTAATGCAACTATTCCAGGGAGGGCTTTGCCTTCAAGGAATTCGAGCGAGGCTCCCCCTCCGGTAGAAACATGGTCGATGCGATCGGCAAAATTGAATTTATTGACCGCAGCTACGGAATCTCCGCCGCCCACAACTGTCGTGCCCGGGCACTCCGCGACATAACCGGCGACTTCAAGGGTTCCCCTGGCAAAGGCATCGAACTCAAAGACTCCCAGAGGTCCGTTCCAGACTACATTTTTGGCAGCAGCAACGGCAGTCCTGATTCCGGCCAGGGTCTTCGGCCCCACGTCCATGCCGATTCTGCCCTGGGGAATGTCAATTCCGTCGACCTGTTCGGGTTTTGCAGACTCGGAGAATTCGGAGGCCACAACGTGATCCAGGGGCAGAATCACCTCGACTCCCGCCTCATCCGCCTTTTTCAGGAGGGATCTGGCTGTGTCAAGGAAGTCCTCTTCCAGAAGAGATTTGCCGATTTCGTGGCCCTGGGCCTTCAGAAAGGTGTATGCCATGCCTCCCCCGATAACCAGGGTAGTGCATTTCGGCAACAGGGATTCGAGGACAGCGATTTTCGTGGAGACCTTGGCGCCGCCGATGATCGCGACGAAGGGTCGAGCCGGATTCTCAAGAAGTGGAGAAAAAAACTTCACCTCTTTTTCGATAAGAAACCCTGCGGCCGCCTCCAGATGGTGGGCAACACCTTCGGTGGAAGCGTGTGCCCGGTGAGCGGTACCGAAGGCATCGTTCACGTATACATCCCCCAGTTTTGCCAGGGACGCTGCGAAACCGGGGTCGTTTTTGGTCTCCCCCTCGTAGAAGCGAACATTCTCGAGCATCATGACATCCCCGCCTTTGAGGCCGGAAGCAAGCTTTTCGACCTCGGCGCCGATACAGTCGGGAGCCATGATTACGTCTTTTCCAAGAAGCTCGCCCAGCCGGACAGCAACGGGAGCCAGACTGAAAGCCGGCTCCCGGGCACCCTTGGGCCGCCCCAGATGGGTCATGAGTATTAGTGACGCCCCTTCCTGCTCGAGAATATACTTCAGGGTCGGCAGAGCTGCCTTGATACGGGTATCATCGGTAATCGTCCCCTCCTTCAAGGGGACGTTAAAATCAACCCGTACCAGAACCCGTTTGTTTTTCAGATCGATATCTTTAACTGTCTTAAGGGACATACAATATTCCTCTAAAATTTATGCTGATTATACGATCTTCTCAGCAAGGTCTACTACGCGGTTGGAGTATCCCCATTCGTTGTCGTACCAGGAAACAACCTTGAAAAACCCCTTGCCGAGTTTCATGGTGCAGAGAGAATCGAAAACTGAAGAGTGGGGATTGCTCTTTACATCCATGGAGACGATGGGTTCATCGCAGTACTCGAGAATTCCCTTCATCGGGCCCTTAGCGGCCTCTGCCACAGCTTTATTCACTTCTTCCACGCTGGGATCCTTCTCAAGCTGCACGGTAAGGTCTACAACAGAACCGGTGGGAGTGGGTACCCGCATTGCCATACCGTTCAGCTTTCCGTTCAGGTCGGGGATTACCAGACCGACAGCCTTTGCTGCACCGGTGGTGGTGGGAATGATTGAAAGCGCTGCGGCGCGGGCCCGGCGCAGATCCTTGTGGGGAAGATCAAGAATATTCTGGTCGTTGGTGTAGGCATGAATTGTGTTCATGAGCCCCTGAACAATACCGAAATTGTCATGCAGGACCTTGGCAAGGGGGGCAAGACAGTTGGTGGTACAGGAAGCGTTGGAGTATGCGACGTACTCATCACTGATCATATCGTCGTTAACGCCGAGAACAATGGTCTTGTCGATGGTATCCTTGGCGGGAACCGTAAGGATGACCTTCTTCGCGCCGGCTTTGATGTGGTCCTTGTAGCCGCCCCGGGGGCCTTCTGCTGTGGTAAAGATACCGGTGGACTCGACAACGACATCGACACCCAACTTGCCCCAGGGCAGGTTTGCGGGTTCGCGGACGGCGAAGATCTTTATCTCCTTTCCGTCTACAACGATAGCGTCTTCCTTAACCTCGATCTTTTTATTGTACACACCGAAAGTTGAGTCATATTTCAGCAGGTGTGCCAGGGTCTTGGGATCAGTAATGTCGTTAATTGCGACAACTTCAGTGTTGTCACGCTCAAAAGCAACCTTGAAAACATTCCTTCCAATTCGTCCGAAACCATTAATAGCAATCTTCATCCAATTCCTCCTGGAAATTATTTACCTTTGGTGACCAATATATGACAAAGCCCGAACATGTGTCAATTAACCGGGAAAGGGATATAAAACTGGAAAATATAATTTATTGTATTGTAAGCAGTTCCTGATAGAGCCCTTCCCTCTGATCGTCTTTCTTCGGTACCGGCGGAGGAGCTTCTCCCGGCATGATCAGAATGTCTCCCTCGTTTATGTAATCAAAGAATCCCAGGGCTTCGATCGTCCCCTCCGCCACGAGATCATCGATACCATCAACGGTAAAACGCCCCACCATATCATCCTCACTGTAGGCGAATCCGAGACGGTCCCGCAGAAGGCTGACAGCCTCGGGAGGAAAAATAAGAAGCTCGTCTCCCTCCTCGAGGCCGTCGAGGGCACCGATATCAAGCAGTCCGGCATCGAATTCCCGTCGCAGAAGATTGCCCCGCAAGGGCAGTGAAGCGTGAATTCCCCGAACGGCGCGGTCAAGAGCATCGCTAACCCTGTCGTTGCCGGTTCTGTATACCTTCCGTTCTTCCATTCCTGCACCATTGACAGCGAGATACATGTCCGCGTATACAGAAAAACTGCGCCGGGTTTCATCGAAGGAAAGAAGCAGGAAATACTCATCTCCCCGGCCTCTCGCAATACCGAAGGCCTCTGCAAAGGAAGATACCATCCGGGCCCGGAGATCCGTTACGGCGACCCTCTCCATTGAGCTCAGAAAGTCCACAAAAAGATCCGCGGCAATCCTTTCGCCCATATATTTTTCCATGGTTGATTCCGAAGGAATATAGAAAACCCCGAGGCGGTACTCGTTCCGTTCGATTTCGAACTGCCCGAGCCCCCAGGACTGTGCAATCCCGTCCTCCTGAAGACTGCGCTGAATTTCCAGTTCATCCAGGATATCCTCAGACTGAGTTCCTTCATCAACGATTCCCTCAAGATAGCTGAGATACTTTGCGTAATAACCAAGAGTCTTCCAGACCTCCGCATACCGCATACGGTAACGCGCCTCCGATGGTTGCAGCTGTACTGCAAGACGATACTCCCGTGCCGCCTTGTCCATGAGAAAACGGGATTCGAACTCGATTCCCCTGTTCAGATGATACTCCGCCAGAGTCTCCCGCAGCGGGTGATCCCCGGGGGTACTGCGCCTGACCAGGGATTCCAGGGCGTAACGGGTCAGTTCGTCGTCCCGGCGGCTGCGAAACACGGAGGTATAACTCCGGATCGCCTCCTCAGGTCGACCTGCCATTTCATATGCCATTCCCAGGGAATAGAGGGTACCGGCATCTGCAGGATCCACTTTAAGGGCGTTCAGAAGATACTCGATCGCTTCGTCAAACTCATTTTTCAACAGCAGAGCCCGGGCAGCTGTAAGCAATGCAGGCTGATAGTCCGGCTGAAGAGAGACGGCGATACGGGCATGATGGAGGGCATCGTCAAAGCGCTCCCGCCTGATATAATGCCGGGCGACAGCTACCTGCACCTCGGGACTGTCTCCATGATACCGCACCGCCGCGGAGACGTAGGTTTGAGAAGCTTCCTGGCGTTCCAGCTCATCGGAGAGAAGCAGAAGCCCCAGAATAATCCGCTTGTCCCCGGGGACCCGGGCAAGGGCGTCCTCATAGGTCTGCAGTGCATTACCCACCTCCCCCTGAGCCACGTCCAGTTCAGCCAGCCCCAGCAGGGCTTCCATATTGTTGGGCTCCGCCTCGATAACCTGGGAAAAAATCTTCCTGGCCTCGTCGAATCTTCCCAGACCCACCAGAATCCTTCCATGGAGCACCTGAAGAGAGGTGCTCCCCCGGCGCAGTCTGATGGCATCCTGTATATAATGGAGGGCGTCCTGATACTCACCAAGAAAGAAGAATGATTCCGCGAGGCCGATCACGGGGTCGGCATAGACCGGATACCTGCGTACAAGCTCGGTATAGGCTTCCACGGCCTGATAGTATTTTCTGTTCTCCTGCAGATTTCTTGCCCGCCTGTAGGCCTCGACCTGAGGGGCCTCGGCGCCGAGAGGGAACAGGAAGAGAAACAGCAGAATCGCGGAATAAAACCTATTCACCTTTAACATCACCCTTTGTTTCGCTTTTCCTGTTCTGATCGATTATTTTTACCGTCTTTATTTTATGTCCGTCCATCTCCTGGATAATGAAATTCAGGTTCTGGTAGCTGACCTTTTCAAACTTCACGGGGATCTTTCCCATCAGATCAAAGACAAATCCCCCCAGGGTGTCGAAATCATCCAGGGGAAGACCGATGCCCGTCTCCTCCTGCAGGTCCTCAAGATTTACCCGGGCGTCACAGAGAAAAACCCCCTCGCCTATCTCCAGGATATCCTCAACTTCATTATCGAACTCGTCCTGGATCTCTCCAACGATCTCTTCGATTATGTCCTCCATACAGACAATGCCTGAAACACCGCCGTATTCATCCACCGCCACGGCGATATGCACGCGGCGGCGTTTGAACTCCTTTAACAGGCTGTCGAGTTTTTTGCTCTCGGGAACAAAATAGCCTTTTCGGGTCAGAGCACGGACATTTATTTCCTGAGGTTTGAACATGTATTTGAGCAAATCCTTGGCGTAGAGAACCCCGATTACATTGTCAATCGTCTCTTCATACACCGGGACCCGGGAGTGACCGCAGTCAGTAAGGATTTCCAGCAGTTCCGGAACTCCGGTATCCACTGAAACAAAGACCACGTCTATTCGGGGAACCATGACCTCCTTGACAGTGGTATCGGAAAGTTCGACGATACCGCGAATCATGTCCTTTTCTTCGATGTTCAATGAGTGATACGACTCGTCCCCGTCGTCTTTATTCGCCTGAAACAGCTTTTGAAAAAAGGTAGGTTTCTTCAACTTTTTTCTTCCCCCATGAGCCGACTAAGTATCTTCTCCTGCAACTTCAGCATAGGTTCGCTCTCACTGCTGCTTTCATGATGATGACCCGCAAGATGCAGGACACCATGGATGGACATACGAGAGAGTTCCTCTGTAAAACTGACACCGTACTCCATCGCCTGCTCCTCGATTCTGTCTACGGCAATCACGATATCTCCCGCAGGGACAGGACCTTCCCCGCCGGATGCGATTTCACTGTCACCCTGAGGAAAGGAGAGGACATCGGTAACCTCGTTTTTATTGCGATAGCTCTTGTTCAGATGCTTGATCATCTCTCCGTCGCAGAGAAGTACGGATATCTCCCAGTTATCGATTTTCAGATAGTCCAGGACTCTGGAAATAAAACCTCGATACTCCTCGATCCAGTCGGGTAATTCAATCCTCTCAAGGGTTATTTCTATACGGTTCATTGAACAGCCTCTTTTCCTTCTTTCTGTTCAGGATACTCAATCCGGGTATGGAAATGACCCGCCAGAATCTGCACAAAAGTGCGCTTGATCTTTTCCAGGTCCTTGAAGGTCAGGTCGCAGTTATCAAGCTGATGGTTCTCGAACTTTGACATTATCTGCTTCCAGATAAATTTATCCAGCTTCGCAACCGTGGGATTCGCCAGAGTCCGGGTAGCCGCCTCGACGGTATCCGCCAGCATGACAACAGCCGCTTCCCGGGATGCGGGGGGAACGCCGTTATATGAGTAATCCTCCGGCTTGGTACCCCCGTCGGACTTCAGGGCTTCGACGTAAAAATAGTTGATAAGACCGCTGCCGTGGTGCTGGGCCACTATTTCGATTACCTCCTCCGGGAGTTTCAGTTCCCGGGCCTTCTCTATACCTATCTTAACATGAGATTTAATGACAGCGGCGGAAAGACTGGGTTTCAGCTCGTTATGCTTGTTGTCGTTATCCGGCTGGTTCTCCACAAAATATTCGGACTGGTCAATCTTGCCGATGTCATGATAATAGGCTCCTACCCGGGCAAGAAGAGAGTTCGCGCCGATCTCCCGCGCTGCGGACTCGGCAAGGTTTGCCACGCTGACACTGTGGCTGTAGGTTCCCGGCGCCAGGGTGAGCATCCTGCGGAAAAGGGGCGTATTCAGGTCTGACAGTTCTATGAGGCGAAAGGATGTGGGAATATTCAGGATATGCTCGAAAAAAGGCAGTAATCCAATATTCAGTATCGAGCAGAACAGGCTGTTCAGTACGGCAAAACCTGCGAGAGACATGAACTGCCCGGGCTGAAGCCGGCCGAGAAAACCGATTACCGCAGCAATGCCGATATGGGCAAGAACCAGATAGAGGGTGGAACGGACCAGTTCAAAACGTTTGTCCGCCCCAAGGACCACAATAGCTGCGGCAACTCCGGAAAAGAAGGCAAAAACAAGCTCAAAGGGATTTGACCGGTTGATAAGAAGAAGACTTATGGAGAGAACCAGTCCGAGATTCACCGCGACACGGGGAGAAACAAGAAGAGCAAGCAGCATGGTTACCAGGGCCGTGGGAAAGAATACTGAAATCGGGAGCCATGACGGAACAGGAGCCAGTTCCGAAATCAGTACCGCGGCAACCAGATAGATAACGGAAACGGATAAGATAAAATATAACTGGCTCTCCTTTAGCCGGACACCCGCGTAACGACTGCTGAGAAGCCAGAATGTGAGCAGGTAGAGGGCGATCATGAAAAAACCGATGCCCAGCATGCCCTGAAGATTGAAACGTGCCGAGGAGTTTCCGATGGCCAGGATCTTCTCCATGTCGTCCTCGGTAACGATAAAACCCTTGCGGACAATACGCTCACCGGGATCGAGCCGGACCACCACCGGGCTAAGCTCCTGGCGGGCCCGTTCGCGGTTGCGTGCTGTCTGGTCAGGATCGTAAAAGGTGTTTGCTGCGGCGAAAACCTGGAGAAGATTTGTATAGATGGGTATGAATCCTGCGGAGACCCCCAGGTCGGCAAGGTCCTCCCTGACCCGGTCCTCCAGATTTTCAGTGGTATAAAGCTCCGAAAGAGGGACTTCCTCGTGTTCCCGGCTGCCGTTCCGCCAGCGCCAGATATCGATGATGGATTCCTTCTGGTCCCACTGATCCGGGAATCGCACCAGGCCGAAACGAAGAATTCTGCGCAGAAGATCTTCGCAGATTCCAAGATCAAAGGGACTGCGGGCCACCATGAGGATGTCCCTGATCTGATCCGAGGTAAACAGTCCGGGATACTCAGCCTCGATCTGCAGAATGGCAGTCTCTTCGGGTAAGCGCTGGGAAACGGTACTCTCCACGGTTTCAACAAATCCCCGTAAAAGGGAGAGACTCCGCTGGGTAATATCCTCTTCCACCTCGAATATGGGCCGGACAAGCTGAACCCTGGCTGCAATCTTCAGGTCCGTTGCTTCCTGATCGATATAAGATATTTCGCGGTCCAGGATAAGGTCGTTCTCCGCGACCTTTCCCGCCTCATAATCCGACAATCGGGCCCGGGTAAAGAAACCGCCGGCCTGGGTGCTGATAAAAAGGAAAACGTAGAGGATCAGAAAACTCGATACTACAAGAAGAAACCTCCGTCTTCGCCGGGGCATGGATGAGGGAAAATAGTTTTCGATACCGGCGGTAAAGCCGGTTTTAGCCTTGCGTTTCATAAGCCTGAATTATCTTTTTCACCACCGGATGCCGAACCACATCATGGGCGGTAAAATAGGAAAAAGCGATCTCATCGATACCGGCAAGCACATTGACCGCGTCGACAAGTCCCGACTTCTTTTTGACGGGAAGATCTATCTGGGTAATATCACCGGTGATTACCGCCTTTGATCCTTCCCCCAGCCGCGTAAGGAACATCTTCATCTGCTCCACCGTGGTATTCTGGGCCTCATCGAGGATGATGAAAGCGTTGGAGAGGCTTCTTCCCCTCATATATGCCAGGGGAGCGATCTCGATTATGCGGTTTTCCTCAAGACGGCTCACCGTTTCATAGGGCACCAGAATATCCATGGCGTCGTAGAGGGGCCGCAGATAGGGATTTATCTTCTGAGCGAGATCACCGGGAAGAAAGCCCAGGCTCTCTCCCGCCTCTACAACAGGACGGGTAAGAACGAGCTTTCGCATCCGCTTGCTCAGAATCTCCTGGAGGGCGTAGGCGATGGCAAGAAAGGTCTTGCCGGTACCCGCAGGCCCTACTCCGAATACAATATCCTTCCCGGTCATGGATTCGATATAGGATGCCTGGTTGGTACCCCGGGGGAAAACCTTGGTGGAGCTGCCGGGAACATTAAGAACAGTCCGCCTGAGCAGGGCCAGTTCGGTGTCGTTGCCCTCGTGCAGGGAACGGTAAATACCGTGGATGAGGTCCCTGTCCGGGGCATGACCGTTCTTCAAATGAGTCTGAAGTTCCCCGATAAGCTCCCGGAAGACCCTCTGGTCCTGGGATTTCGGTGAATCCAGAACGAGCTGATTTCCCCTGGTATGGACACGGGAACCCAATACGCCTTCAATATACCGGAGGTTCCGGTCGTTGACCCCGCAAAGATCATGCAGGATCGTATTATCCTCTAATACTATAGTCACGTCGTCTTTCACTGCGTCTACGTAGTGTAATGGCGCTCTTCCATTAAGGTCAAGCGGGAAAGAGCTTAAAGGGAAAGATCACCGTCTGAATAGTTGATCTCCTGTTTCAGTTCCGGAATCGGGTTCCACTGCAGATAAATGGAGAAATTTGATTCCCATCGGTACACCGGCCGGGTACCCTCATTTTCCTGCTCCGGTTCGCCGGTATATTCGATGGTGAGGTCCCACTGGTCAAGATGATGGACTGCTTTTAGAGCGATGGACCTGAGATTGAAATTGGAGAGCCGCCGTTCCTCATCATTGAAGAAATTCAGGGAACGGACCAGATCCTCCAGGGGATTTACCGGTTCTATGCCCGAATCCTCGAGCAGCCAGGGCATGTATCGGAAAACAGAGGTATTCTCTGAATAACTGGAGAACTGAAGATCGATGAACCGAAAAACTTTCAAGGTAAGGCTCGTTTCAAAAAAGAGGGAGGAGTCAGAAAACCTGTTCAGGTCCTGGGTCAGCCCGGTATCTATGGTAAAACTCATGTTTACCCGCCTTTTCCAGAAAGGATCGGATAAATAGTCCCGTTTGTAACCGAGGGAAAAGGTACTTGGAATAAACTCCCTTTCTGTCCCCTTATTCCACCCGGTACCGACCTGGAGGTCGTAGGGATAGAGGTACTCCATGGCATAGCGGGACCAGAAATTCCCGATCCAGCCCTTGAATGCCAGGGTCTGGGGAAGAAAGGTCTGCCGGATTCCCGAATCATCTTCATCGTTTATGGTGTATTCATAGTTTCCCTGGAGTCCGTACCGGTTATCCGACGTGGCGGCCGTTGCTTCGCTTATTCCCTCCCTGAGACGGAAGTGTTCAAGGGATTCATTCTCTCCAAACAGGAGACGCTGCCGCAGATAACTGTAGTCATTCAGGTTGATCCTTGCTTCGCTTATCAGATCATCGGGCTCCCATTCATAGTCGTCGACCTCGGTAGCGCCGCCGGAGAGGTTGAGCACCAGACGATTGAATTCCCCGGTATAGAGGGCATCCACCTGCCCGAGAAGAGGGGGCAGGACCCAGCTTACATAAACCTTCTGGGGATAGTCCCCGGCATCAAACAGGCTGGTGGAACTCAGCTTCTGTTCCTGAATGGTATTCCGTTCCCAGGGAAGCACATCATTCCTGAAGCCGTGATCAGCCTCGTACTCCCGGGTAAAAAGGTAATGCCGCAGACTGTATTCCAGGGTCTGATCAACGGGGACGGCGGAATGCAGGAACGGACGGTAACTGAGGGTCATAGAATGGGAAAGCCGTTCATAACTGCCGCCCTTGTCACTCTCCACCAGGGAGTCCCAGTTGGGAATGGAGGATTCAATATGCCTGGTACGCTGCTTTTCCTGAAAAGTCAGCCCGATGGATTCGTTCAGGGAGAGCAGATTATTCATGTAACTCCCGTCATAGCGCAGTCTCGCGTCTCCGGAGAAGGTTGTGAGGCTGTAGGCGCTGTCAAAATCCACATCCTCAGGGGACGAATAGAGGGTGGTTCCTCCCTCCTTCCAGCCGTAGATGTCATAACTGATACCGTGCACCAGGACGGGATTGAAACTGTAGCTCAGGGCATCATTTTTTGCACTATCGGCGTTCAGACGGAGGCTGTAATCGTCCATCAGACGCGGAGAAAGTACTCCTTCCTCTTCCTCGGTATCGGCGGAATCTTCATCTTCGCTGCTGCGCCAGGGAGGAAGAAGTCCGGAGCTGTCATCCCCGGCGCTCCCCTCCCCGGTTCCTCCCCCCCCCTTTTCCGGGAGGAGATTCCCCGCCAGGTTGATACGAAGTTCAGGAAACACAAGACTCTTCGGATAGGGAAAGTAGATCGAGGAGTATTCGTTCCGCAGATACGAGGGAACAATATCGTACTGGGGTAAAAGGGAATCGAGGTCGGGTTCGGAAGCGGAGATTGTGCCGTAGGCCCATTCCATGGAGCTGGAAAGCTCCCTGATTCTGAATTCCGTTATCCATGGCCGCAGGCGGGAGGTATCGGCGGAGTAGCTGGAAACCGCCTCCCAGGTAAAGCTGGAGGGAAGCGTGGTATCCTGGTAGGGGTCCGGATTTTCGGTAATGGCCAGCAGTTCTCCCCAGTCTATGGTCTCCTTGCGATTGTCGAAGAGCCGGCTGACCCGGGGATCGGAATTAAAGGGTACCGAGAGGGAATAGTCCAGTCCTGCCAGTTCCCCCTCCAGGGAGGAGCGAAGATCAAAACGAAAGGGAATAAACACCCCGGCAATCCATCCCCCTTCCCATACCGGGACCGGGGAACTCTTGTTTGGATCGTCCCAGGTGTACTGGTACGGAGCATACTGCGAAACTACCCGGGTGGCTCCGACTCCGGCGAAGAGCTCGAGGGAATCGAGACCGCCGGTGTCGCTGAGAGACAGGTCCAGGGCGCTTACAAGACCCTTTCGATTGTAGTAGTCAAGAAGGACCCGAAAATAATCCCCCGATTCCCTCAGCCGCCGTGCCCGCTGGACCTCTTCCCTGGAAGGATTATCCTTGGTCCTCATATACAGACCCCGGAGCTCGGTAACCCTGTCGCCCTCTTCCACATCCGTCATCTGCAGAAAAGAGAGGGAGTCCTGATCGCTTTTCGAGGGCATTCCATAGAGGTACGTTGTTGTCTGAATGAAGGCCCCGTCCACCAGATCGAAGCCAAAGGAGGGATTGACCACCATCTTGTCCCGGAGCTGAAAAAAGAAGGGAAATACAAGAACAGGAACCCTGCCGAGGTAAAAGGTCGCGCCATTCATGAGCCACTCACCGGGTTCATAGACCCAGATCTCGTCCGCATCGATCCGGTAGCTGGGAGGTTCCAGCTGGCTGGAGGTAATCCGGCCGTCCTGCATGAAGATAATCTCGGAGGATGAACGGGCGATGGTATCGCCGTAAAATGTAAAGGTAAGTTCCTTTTCGTTAACAGTCCGGTTCTGCAGGGTATAGCCTTTCAGAAAACGGCTCTCCCAGCTGCCGAGATTGACCGTCAGGCTTTTACCGTAAAAGGTCTCCTCCTGGTTTCCTTCTTCCACCAGGGTATAGCGTACACTTCCCTCTGCACTCAGGTCACCGGTGCTCTGGTTATAGAGCAGCCGATCCGCCTGTATAGTATGCCTCGTACCCTCCACGGGAGAATAGAGTTCCAGCAGAATGCCGCCGGATATCTCGATATAGCCCTCGTCCCGCGTCTCCAGGGTAAAATACCGGGTCGAGTCGGCGGAGCGGATAGTGAGGGTCTGTTTTTTCTCAGCCTCCGTCAAATCCGGAATATTCCCGGCTTCGAGCCCGAAGTGAGCATACAGTCGGCGCCTCAGGGAGTCGATGGTGCCGCGGTGATCAAGGGAAAGGATGCGGCACCAGTCCTGCAGCTGATACAGGTCCGCTGTTGCGATATCGTAGCCGGTGAGTTTCAGATAGACCGCAGGATCCAGCATTCCCTGCCCGCCGGTCTGAGCCGTCAGCACCCCTGCAGCGGCAAGAATGAAAACAAGGGTGTATACAGACAGACGAAGCAGAGGGGATGCCACGTGTTACTTCATGACCTCGCGGAGGTAATGGGCGGTGTGAGATCCCTTGACTTTCAGGATTTCCTCCGGTGTACCCCGGGCCACAATGTTTCCCCCCTTATCTCCTCCTTCCGGTCCCAGATCGATAATGTAGTCCGCCTGCTTTATGACATCCAGGTTGTGTTCGATCAGCACCACGGAATTGCCCTTGTCCACCAGCATCTGCAGAACCTCCAGCAGCTTTTTTACATCCGCGAAATGGAGACCCGTTGTGGGTTCATCCAGTATATAAAAGGTTTTGCCCGTGCTGCGCTTGGAGAGCTCCAGGGAGAGCTTGACCCTCTGGGCTTCTCCGCCTGAAAGGGTCAAAGCTGACTGTCCAAGCTTTACATAGTTCAGCCCCACCGCCTGCAGGGTCTCCAGGCGCCGCCGGATGGAAGGAATCTTTTCAAAGAATTCCAGGGCCTCCTCCACGGACATATCAAGAACATCATGTATATTTTTGCCCTTGTAGCGGACATCCAGGGTCTCCCGGTTGAAGCGTTTTCCCTTGCAGACATCACAGGTAACATAGACATCAGGAAGGAAGTGCATCTCGATTTTAATGGTGCCGTCCCCCTGGCAGTTCTCGCAGCGCCCGCCTTTCACGTTGAAGGAGAAGCGCCCCGCCTTGTAGCCCCTGGCGCGGCTCTCCGGCAGGGAGGCAAAGAGATCCCGGATGGGGGTAAAGAGCCCCACATAGGTCGCAGGGTTGGAACGGGGGGTCCGGCCGATGGGGCTCTGATCGATATTGATGATCTTGTCGATCTCTTCAAGACCTTCAGCCCTGTCGTGAGCCCCGGTTTCGAGCTTGTAGGGACTGACAGAGTTCCTGAGGATGGGGAAAAGCAGGTTCTCCATGAGAGTCGATTTTCCGGACCCCGAAACCCCGGTTATAACCGTAAAGGTTCCCAGGGGAAAAGAGACATCTATATTCTTGAGGTTGTGCTCTGAGGCGCCGTAGATGGTAATCGTTTTTCCGTTTCCCCGGCGGCGTTCCGCAGGAATGGGAATGGCAAGCTCACCCCGCAGGTACTGCCCGGTAAGACTCTCCGGCGCTTCGAGGATCTGTTCGAGGGTTCCGCAGGCGGTAATATGCCCCCCGTGAATCCCCGCCCCGGGACCCAGGTCCACGATATAGTCGGCGGTCTTGATGGTCATATCGTCATGTTCGACGACGATGAGGGTGTTCCCTATATCCCGCAGATGCAGAAGGGTCTCTATGAGACGCTGATTGTCCCGCTGATGAAGTCCGATGGTCGGCTCGTCCAGAATATAGAGGACCCCCACCAGCTGGGATCCCACCTGGGTTGCCAGGCGTATCCTCTGGGCCTCTCCCCCGGAGAGGGTCGCTGACTGGCGCTCCAGGGTTAGGTACTCCAGGCCGACCTTCTTCATGAAGGTGAGGCGGTCCAGGATCTCCTTCATGATCTGGGCGGAGATGTGCTTTTCCGTGGGGCTCAGACCGACCTGGCTGAAGAATCCAAGCAGATCCTGCACCGAACGGCAGGTAAGGGAGTGGATGTTCTCTCCCCCGACGGTCACTGCCAGGGCTTCGGGTTTGAGACGCTTGCCCCCGCAGGCCGTACATCTCTGCTGGCGCATGAAGCCCTCGAGCCACTCCTTGATGCCCGGGGAACGGCTCTCCCGGTAGCGGCGATTCAGATCATTGAGAATCCCCTTGAAGTTTGTGGAGTATTCAAAACGCCCGGTCTTTTTCCGGTTCACATAGGTTATGTCGATTACATCATCACTGCCGTGGAGCAGAATATGCCATATATCCTTGTCCAGGTCCTGTATGGGGGTGTCCAGGTCAAAGCCGAAATGGTCGGCCAGGGACTCGAACCAGCTGCGGTGCCAGGCGGAGTCGGGGTTGTGGGTCTTTATAGCCCCATCGTTAAAGGAGAGGGAGGGATCGGGAATAATCAGGGCGGGATCAAACTCCATGGTCATTCCCAGTCCGGCACAGACCTCGCAGGCGCCGAAGGGATTGTTGAAGCTGAAGAGCCGGGGCTGCAGTTCGGGAATGCTGATGCCGCAGTCGGGGCAGGAGTTTTTCTGGCTGAAGAACTCCTCCTTCTGGATGTTTTTTTCCAGCTGCACCACCACAATCTGCCCGTCGGCAACCTCCAGGGCGGTCTCCACCGATTCGGCCAGACGCTTGCGCACATCTTCCTGAATTTTCAGACGATCCACCACGACCTCAAGAGAGTGTTTCTGCTTCTTGTTCAGAATAATCTCTTCATCCAGGGAAAGGACTTCTCCGTTGACGCGAATACGCACAAACCCTGCCCTGGCGGCATCCTCGATGATCTTGCGGTGCTCTCCCTTTTTTCCCCTCACCACCGGGGCAAGAATCATGATCCTGCTGCCGTCGGGGTATGCAAGAATAGTGTCCAGGATCTGGTCCACCGACTGCTCCCGGATCTCCTTGCCGCAGACCGGGCAGTGGGGGATTCCGATCCTGGCGTAGAGAAGCCGCATGTAATCGTATATTTCGGTTACGGTTCCCACGGTTGAACGGGGATTCCGGTGGGTCGTTTTCTGTTCTATGGAGATAGCCGGGGAGAGTCCCTCGATGTAGTCCACATCCGGCTTGTCCATGCGCCCCAGAAACTGCCGGGCGTAAGCCGAAAGGGACTCGACATAGCGGCGCTGCCCCTCGGCAAAGATGGTATCGAAAGCCAGGGAGGACTTCCCGCTTCCGCTAAGACCGGAGACGACAATCAATGAGTCCCGGGGAAGTTCAAGATCGATGTTCTTGAGATTATGCTCCCGGGCACCTTTTACAATAAGCTTTTTCATCGTACCTCAGAGATCAAACGGTACAGAAAAAAAAACTCCTTGGCAACCAGTCTGCGGGAAGCCCGGGGCTCACTCCCCCGTCATCTTGTGCAGTAATTCAGCCGCGCCCTTTATCTGCCGGGATGCTACAAGAAAAAGGCTTTTATCCTGATCCGTAAAGGCAGCGTAGAAGTCCTTGTCCACCGGTTTGAACCAGACAGATGCCTCCCCTTGGGGATCGTCCTTTAATCTATAGGTAATCCCGAATTCCGGCCTGGCCGTCGGAAGCTCTCCCCGATTCGGAGCGTCGCCGATAATTCCGACAAGCTTCTGGTAGAGCTTTTTGAAGGCTTTTTCGTCTATCTCTTTTCCTTCCAGGATATACCGCACCTGCGGCTCATCAGAATCAGGGGAAGAGTTCCGTTCTATTCGGGCAGAAAAGGTCTCATTCTCATGGACCACCGTGAAAGCGTCGATCTTATCGATGGAGATGATCAGGGGGAACTTATCCATAAGCAGGAAACTGTCCATCTGAAGAACAGCGAGATCCGATTCCGCAAGGGTCACGACCCGCTCTTCTTCCCCAAATCGGACATAGTAGTTCCCGATACTATCGCGGGTTCCCACAATAAACGACAGGCTCCGCTCCCGGTCCCTGAGCTGCAGTTCGTAACTCGGAGAATCGAGTCCGTAGAGCCCAAGGTCCTCAGGCTTCTCTTCGACAAAATCCTGAATCTTCAGCTCCCGGGGCAGCTTTTCCATAAGTTGTTCCAGTTCGTGGGCATCGATTCCCCGGGGTCCCCGTGGGCGAATCATGACCAGGCTGGTAAAAATCGAGCTCAGCGGCTCACTCTCGAGGGTTTCAACCGGAACAAGCTCGATGATTTCTCCCTTTCGCCGGAAGAAGAGGTACCGGAGTTCTTCGGCGTTAACAGTCGGTATCATGGTATTTCGAAAATCCTGCTGGTTCAGGAAAAACTGGGCCACCCGGGAAGTGTCGATGGTGTAAACCGCCTCAGAGCCTTCAGGCCGGATATATCTCTGTTTTCCCGAGGGTGTCGGATATCCGAGTTCGAATACCGAACGTTCTCCGCCCCTGAACGCAAGAGTCACCACTGCCTGAGGCGGTTTCAGACCGAAGTCTTCAAGCCCGATGGCAGGATTCTCGAGACGCCGGTCAGCGGAGAGCATGGAACTTATTCGTATAACAAGGTCCAGACGGGATTGATCGAGCTCATCCTTCCAGGGAACAGGCAGCACCCAGCGCTCTTCCTCCTTCAGCAGGACAAGGCTGCTGCCGTCGGCCCGGAGAACCTCGATTCTTTCGAGATCCTCCGCCGCCCGGGAGATCAGATCATACTGTTCTGCTTCCCCGGGAGCCTCCTGAGTGACTGTCTGTTTTTTCAGGTAGAGGTAGCTCCCCAGAAGAAGCAGGGGAACAAGGAGTGCGATAACAAGACGCCGGGAACGGCTCACAGATGTCTCCTGCGGATCCAGACTATCGTACCGCAGACAAGCAGGGTTGCCGGAATCAGGATGATGATGATTCCCGCATACAGATAGAGCTGAAAAGCCGTTAAACGCAGCGGACTGCGATAAAAACTCTTTGCCCTGATGGAAACACGCTCTTTACCTTCGCTGAGCCAGGAGAGGGCGCTCAGAAAAAAGTCGATATTCCCCTTTATCTGTCCGTAGGGAGGAATCGATCCCAAAAAAATGGAGTTTCCCACCGCGACGACCCTGAACGCAGGAGGATCCCCGTCGATGTATTTCTTCCGCTCCACCGTCCAGGCAATAATGTGAGGTCCCGGCAGGTCCGTCTCCTGCAGCAGTAAGGAGCTGTTCTCCCTGTCCGTCCTGCTCCAGGCCCGGGCTGTGGTTGAGAGAAGCGGGGTCAGATCGACGGAACGGGGTTTACGTCCCGTCTGAACAAGAGGAACCGCATTGGGGGTGATGACATCGAGATTATTGTCCACCAGGGGTTCGGTTATCCCGTGGTCCATAAGCTCAGGGGCGACAAACAGGGGTGAACGTACATAACGGGATGCATCCGCCTCCATGATGAAGCCCTCACCTATCTCAAGACCGTAGCTTTGAAGAATTGCCCTGCCCCCGGGGGAAGGATCGCCGATAAAATCCACCATGACGATCATCCGCCCGCCGTTTTCCACATACTCATAAATTTTCCGCAGCTCCTCATCGCTTATCTCATACTTGGGAGAAGAGACCAGAAGGACCGAAGCGTCCGCCGGAACTTCATCGGACCTGAGAAGGTTAAGACTCTCTATTTCATAACTCTCCGCCCGAAGCATTGATTCGATACCGTACTCTCCGAGGCTGTATTCACCATGACCGCTGAGTTCATAGATCTTCGGATTGTAACCGGAGGAGACATAATTGATGGCCTGGGAAACCCGGGGTTCCACCTGGATTCCCGTTACCTGGGGATGCCCCTGGGGATTATAGCGGATATCATACAGCTCCATGTAGGGAATTACCCTGAAGCGCGTGTCCCCCTCGACAATAATGCTGCCGCTCTCCACTTTCTCCCCTTCACCGGCAAAACGGGCAAGAAGACCGGGATTCAGATCCGGATCAATAATCTTCAAATCTACCGAAGGGCCGATCCGATCATATTCCTGAAGAATTTCGAGAATGCTGGTCTCTTCCTCACCCGCAGGATAGAGGGCATAGAGTGTGACGGGTTCCTCCAGTTCAGTGAGAATTTTCCTTGTCTGTTCAGATAAAGAGAACAGCCTGTTTTTCGTTAAATCAATCTTCAGCGGGATCTGCTGTACTATCATATTGAGAATTACCAGGCCGCACAGAAGCGACGCGGTCAGTGTCGCCGCGTAAGCTCCGTAACGAAGCCTTTTATTCTTCAGTATACTACGCAGGCTCTGCATCATATCGTCAGCTCCACCGCCGTTTTTCCAGTGTACGGACTGTTAAATAGAGGAAGAAGATCATAAACGAGAGGTAATAGACGGTATCCTGGAGGGATAAAATCCCGCTGGAAAATCGTCGGTACCTGTCGATCAGGGAGAACCAGCTCAGGATTTTTCCCACAAGGCCGACGAACAGCTCCGGATGTAAAAAATGAATCAGATAGACAACGACAGCTCCGAGACCAAGAAGTACCGCAGGGACTATCAGGTTTCGGGTCGTTCCATAGAACCAGAGAGCGGCAGCTGCGACTATAAGCCCGCTGAAAACGAGTCCGGATGTGGTATTGGAAGGAACGGCATCCTGCAGGATATTGATGAGCCACATGGCAAGGAGGGCGGCAAAGCTGGTAATCGCTGCGGTAATCTGGTTCTCCGTAAGGCCGGAAATAAAGAGCCCCACGGAGATAAAGGTGCCCCCCAGCAGAATGAACCCGATATACCCTCCCAGGGTCTCCCACAAATCGAGTTCTCCGTGAATAAGGATTATCAGGGTATAGAGAAGGGTCAGCGCCAATCCCAGACAGAAAAAGGTCAGGGCTGCCAGGAACTTTCCCACGACGATCTCAGGGATCCCCAGGGGACTGGTCAGAAGCAGCTGATCAGTTTTCTTCTGTTTTTCATCGCTTAAAAGGCGCATGGTCAAAAGGGGTACAATAAAAATGAATATAAAGAGGATGCTTCCGAGAAAACCGAGATACCGGGAATTGCCGCTTATCAGGTTTCCGGTGGTAAAAAATATACCGGTAATCAGAAGAAAAATACTCAAAAAAATATATCCCTGGGGACTTAAGAAAAATGCCCTGAGTTCCCGTTTGAATACTGCCGGCATCAGTCAGACTCCTTCAGTTTTTCATCCGTTGTAAGATGAAGAAAGATATCCTCCAGACTCATGTCCATGGGACGCATCATGAGAATGGGAAGCCTGTTTTCAGCACAGGCAAAGAATATCTTTTCCCGGATATCCGTCTCCTGTCCGGCTTCAAGCAGAAGATCAATACTGCCCTCTTCACTGCTCCCGGTACATGACAGGCTGTTTAGTCCTTCGAGTTTTTCAAGAACCGAAAGGGCTCTCGCTTTTTCCCCGGAAAGTCGAAGCATTATTCTTCCCGTACCCATCAATCTCCGGCTCAGGTTCTCCGGTGAATCAGATGCGACAATACTGCCCTGGTTCATAATCAGAACCCGTCCGCAGACAGCACTGACCTCCGGGAGAATATGCGAGCTGAGGATTATTGTATGCTCCCTTCCCAGGGATTTAATCAGTTTTCTGATTTCCAGGATCTGCTTGGGGTCAAGCCCTGCTGTCGGCTCATCCAGGATCAGAAGAGGCGGGCTTCCAATCAGCGCCTGGGCGAGACCTACCCGCTGCTGATAGCCCTTGGAGAGGTTGCCAATACGACGATTGCTGACATCGCCGATCTTTACCAGCTCCAGGATTCTTTCCCGCTCCGTCGCAAAGGCCTTTTTCTTTATTCCTTTGATTTCGGCCGCAAAGCCGAGATATTCCAGAACAGTCATATCCTGGTACAGGGGAGGCTTCTCGGGAAGATACCCGATGCATTTTTTAACCTCCCGGGGATGGTCCAGCACATTGAGGCCGTTGACCCAGACATCACCCTCGGTGGCCGAAAGATACCCGGTTATTATGTTCATTGCAGTGGACTTGCCGGCGCCGTTGGGTCCGAGAAATCCGAGTATTTCTCCCCGCCGGATACTGAAATTTACAGCGTCCAGGGCAAGATGCTTCCCATAGCGTCTGCTAAGATTCTCCGCCCGGATCAAACCAACCTCCCGTCACAGCAGTTCATGAAAACACACCGCAAAGAATAGCCCGAGTATCCTGGACTGTCAATAAAAATGATATACCGTATATACCATTAATGTTCCAGTGTTGATAAAAAGAGGGAGGATCAGAAAAAGTAGAAGAATTCCCGACTGGTTATAACAGGTTCGATGGAGGGATCCGCAAGCTGCGCGATAGCGCGGGAGCGCCATACGCTGCCGGGAAAGGCATCCCGGACCAGCTCCATTACCTGCCGAAAGGAACCCAGTTCTCCGGCAGCGTAAAGGGAGGCACCAAGATAATACAGAAGGGCGTCTATTCGGCTCTCTTCGAGGTATTCCGCTCCCTCTTCTTCGGCCATGGCGTTTCTGAAAAGATCGGTAAGACCGGTGTATTCAAGAAAAGGCCTACGTACCTCCAGATGCCGAATTGTCCTGGAAATAACGGTGAGCCCTCCGCTCAAGAGATGGCGTACGGCATCCATATAGCGGCCGGTGCGGTAGTAGAAAAGACCCAGTTCGGCGTTGGCCAGAAAATACTCCGCTTTATCAAGACGGTAGAGCTCCACCACCTTCTCCAGCCCCTGGTCTGTTAAAATGCGGATCATGGCGGCCCTCATGGCTTCCGACTCACGACTGGAGTATTCATCGTCCATGAGAAGGATCTCCGTCAGGGCTTTCTCGAATTGGGCGTAGTCACCCTTCTCCTTGTAAAGACGGGCAAGACGTTCCCGTATACGTATTTCGTAGTCCATCACATAGAGCTGCCGGCGAAACTCCAGAGCGCGCCGGTACTGCTCTTCCGCCAGGGAGTACTCACCCTCCTCTTCAAAGATGCGGCCAATCCAGTAATGGGCTTCCGGCGATATCCTGTCCTGTTCCAGTACGGAACGAAAGATCCTCATGGCCTGGCCGTACTCACCTTTTTCAAAAGCGATTTTTCCCGTTTCCAGAACCAGCCAGTCCGGCCGGGCTTCCTGGGCCCAGGAGATGGGGCTCAGGAGGATTACACAGACAAGCGGAAACAGGATTCGCATTTTCACTCCTTTATGGCCTCCCGGATCTCCTCACGCAGAGCTTCCAGGGCCTGATCCATGGGAATTTTCCGTTTAAGTTCCCCGTGGCGGAAGATTATCGCCTCGTTTCCGCTGCCGGTGATACCGATATCAGCATGTCGTGCCTCCTCCGGTCCGTTTACCACGCAGCCCATGACGGCGACGGTCAGGGGTTTCCTGATGGCGTAAAGTTCCTCCTGTATCTGTCCCACCAGTTCATGGACCGGGAACTCGGAACGGCCGCAGCGGGGACAGGAGACGATGTCCACTCCACCGGGGCGGAGGCCTGCTTCGCGAAGGATTTCCCTTCCGGTAACAACTTCATCCTCCTCAGGTGCTGAGAGGGAAACCCGTATGGTGGATCCGATTCCCTCACCCAAAAGCTGAAGCAGGGCGCGGGTGTTCTTGACTATACCGGGAATCATGGGTCCAGCTTCAGTCACCCCGAGATGCAGGGGATAGTCCCAGCGGGATGCAAAGCGGCGGTTGACCTCGATGGTATTCCCGGCGGAGGAGGACTTCAGGGAGAATACGGCGTCTTTGAATCCCAGGGCCTCCAGGAGTTCAATCTCGTTTTCCGCGGCGGCGATCATTCCCTCAACCTGGGGAAGGTCCCGCAGTTTACGCGGCAGAGAACCGCCGTTGATTCCGACCCGGATGGGAATACCCTTGTCAGAGGCCTTGGCGAGCACCTCCTTTACCTTCCACTCAGCACCGATGTTGCCAGGATTGATTCGCACCTTCTGGACTCCGTCCAGAACAATCAGGGCGAGGCGGTAGTCAAAATGGATATCCGCTACTATGGGAAGGGGAGAAATAGGACCAATTTCTGCAAGGAGCTTCGCGTTTTCCTCGTTTGGTACGGCAAAACGGATAATGTCGCAGCCCAGGACGGCGAAGCGGCGGAGTTCCTTTAAAAGAAGCTCCCGGTCATCGGGCAGTGCCCGTTTCCACATGGTCTGTATGCTGACGGGAGAATCCCCGCCGAGGGAAACATTTCCTACCCGCATTACGCGTGTTTTTTCCCGAGTATATATTATGTTCATCTGTCTAGGATTATCGGCAAAAGAAGGAGTTTCGCCAAGTGGGAGCGGGGCAAAAGAGATTCCCCTTCAAAGAACAGAGACATTCTTCAAAGGGGAAATTTTCTCTTTGTGCGGATTTAGATTGTACCGAGAAGGAAAACCATGACAAAGAGGGCAACGGTCTCGACAAGACCGAGAACCATCATGTAGTTGACAAATCCCTTACCGGTCTCGGCCAGGGCGTCCGAGGCAGCAGCTCCCGCTTTTCCCTGGAAGGCGGCGGAAAAGCCCATGGCGATACCACCGAAGAGGCCGATCCCCAGGTGAGCCATGGTCGGTTCAGGCACAGCCATGATGGAGTTCATCAGAATCATTCCGTAGATGATCTGAGTCAGGGGTGCACCGACAAAGGCTACCAGCATAAAGGGAGCGGGCCGGTTCTGGGCGAAACACTTCTTCCAGGCTCCGACAGCCGCCATACCGGCAGCTCCCGCTCCAATGGCGGAACCCATGGCCGCGAAGGCTATTGCGGCGGAAAAGCCAAGCAAACCAAAATTCATAGGATGCTCCTTACAAAATTATATTCGTTGTATACTCACAGTCCCCATTATAAGGGACTTCAGCACCTGTATCAGGCCGCCCGCTTGGCGAACGGCTCGTAGGGATACCCGGACCATTCAAGTCCAAGCTGCCCGGAATATTCCAGCATGTTCAGACGAATACCGTGTACGATAATCGACATCAGGGCAAGAACGATGTTCAGTCCGTGACCGATGATCAGCATCAGGACCGAGGCTATTGCCTGCGGGCCGTCGAATCCTATGGACATGGCCATGGCATTGAAGCTCGCCGCCACCGCAACGCTGGAAAGGCCCACGGCGAACAGGCGAATGTAGGAGATAATGTTGGAAAAAGAACTTACCCCGTCCAGAAAATTCAGGAGCAGGTTTATGGGATTGAGCCCCTTGAGCATGCCCCGCAGAAAGTTTCCCTGCTGGTTCGAAAAGAGCACGATCAGTGCGAAACCGGCGACAGCCAGGGGAATAACCAGGGGCGTGAACTCTATTCCCTGCCAGGAGGTGATTCCGAGTACGATATTCATGGCCAGGAAGAAGAGTCCCCACAGGAGTGAGAGCCACCCGAGATGCTCAAAGGCCTTCAGACTCGGCAGAGTGCGGAAAAACATCTCGATCCGGGCGATACTCAACTGGGCCACACCGATAATAAAACAGATAAGCTGTACAGCCAGGACTGAGTCCACCCCTTCCTGGGCAAAACTGGCTATCTGCGGAATAATCAGG
Organism: Marispirochaeta aestuarii; assembly: GCF_002087085.1. Taxonomy (NCBI): domain Bacteria; kingdom Pseudomonadati; phylum Spirochaetota; class Spirochaetia; order Spirochaetales; family Spirochaetaceae; genus Marispirochaeta; species Marispirochaeta aestuarii. The sequence continues at coordinate 206,927 of NZ_MWQY01000003.1, forward strand.
CTGTTGAAGGGCTTCCAGGAGGCGATGGTCTCGGAGCCGAACCAGGTACCGGTAATGGCCCCCCATATGACGATGGCCGACGACAGAAGCACCACAAGCTTAAGGGGGAGCTTCGCCGATTCCGAGGCTTTCGACAGCCCCCAGAAGGCAAGACCGAGGAAGATAAGCCCGTAGCCCGCGTCTCCCACGATCATGGCGACAAAAATGGTGAAGGCGGTCAGAAATACCAGGCTGATATCGAACTCCCGGTACCCGGGAAAGGTGCCCATGAGGTCAAAAATGGGCTTCGCCATCTTTACCGGTCCTTTCCGTTCAACCAGGGTAGGTACGTACTCGTCTTTTGTGGGATCCCGCAGCATCAGTCCCCAGCCGTTGTCTGCGGCGCTCTTTTTCAATTCCTCCGCCCTGGGTTCCGGGACAAACCCGTGGAGGTAGGCCAGTTCATCCTCGATTCCCACACCGGTCCGGACCTCTTCAAAGCGAATCTCATCGTCCAGTTCATCACGGTAGGCCCCCAGGGCCTTCTGGTACACGGCCTCGTTTTCCAGTACCTCATCGGTCTTCCGGATTTTTTCTTCCAGCGCGCCGATATTCTCCCGTACAGTACTCAGCCCGTGTTCCGGGGGATTAAAATCCACAGCCTCGGCGGGCGGGTCCTCCTCGTTATCCACCAAGGCAAAACGGTAGACCGGACTTGTATCATCGATGCAGTAGAATCCCTTTTTGCCCCGATACGGTTCAGCGGCCTTTTTGGGGATCTGTACCAGCCGGATTTCGATTCCTTCCTTCTGCAAAAAGGACAGGTCGGAAGGCTTGAAGTCTCCCCAGCCTTTCAACAGTTCCTCGTCCTTGAGGAGTTGAGCGAGTTTTTCCTGAAGCCGTTTTTTCTCTTCCAGAAGACCGATAATTTCGAAGGCCTTTTTTTCGGCGTCCCCGGGAGTTTTATGCTGTTTAACAGAGATATCGGACAGAGCAATAAGAGCCCTGTTGACCTGGTCTCTCTTTTCCTTCAAAGCCTCGAGGGTTTCGCTGGTTCCGGCACAGTCTTCAAGATGAACCACCCCCAGCCCCTTCAGCTTCTTCAGGGACTCTTCCCGTTCCGAGTCCAGGAGAATCAGGTAGACCTTTTTCATTGCTACAATCATGCTGCACTCATCCTTGTTCCGCGTTTCATGAAGCTCCCACAACCTTGGCTTTGGCCATTTTTCCCCGGACAACCGCGGCGGTCTGCTGGTCTCCGAGATAGATCTGGATTCGCCGGATATTTTCCTTTGATTCCGGGATCTTTACCTTTTCAAAGAGGTTAACCCGCTGTGAAGTGGTCCTCAGCTCATCGTGCAGCAGTTTCCTGCGGCGCTGCAGAACAGCGACCTCCGCGTCAAAGGTAATAAGCTCCTTCAAGGCGGCGATCCCCTTGTCGATCCACAGAGGGGTCTTCAGCAGGTCCCACTCTATGTCCTTGAAATCAAGCTCCTTGAACACAGGAACATCGACACCGGCGATATTCCCGGTTTCCGTTTCCACGTGGTCAATCTGCACATACTCTTCAAGATCAATCTCGTCGCCGAAAACTGCAATCCAGTGCTGCAGCCTGTCCCTCAGGGCCTGCTGTTTGCGCCTCAGTTCCTGTTCTTCCGCTTCCACCTGGCGGATAACCAGCTGCAGCTGCTGTTTCTTGAGCTGCAGCGTCGGCAGGTAGCGCTGAAAGCGTTTTAAGGAGTCTTTCTGTTTTTTGAGCTCGTTCTTCGTCAGCTTGACGGCGGCCATACACTCCCCTTCCTGTTATACGCTTGCGGTCTCTTTGGGCCAGAATTTCTCTATCAGGGAGGACCGTAAGCCCGTCTCCTGGGGTTCGAAGCATTCAGCGAGGATCTTCCATCCAAGATCCAGGGCTTCCTCCAGGGGGATATTGACCGTAAGGTCCATCATTTTCTCTTCAAACATATCTCCGTACTTGAGGAGCTTCTGGTCCCAGTCGGACATCCTGAATCCCATGGACTTCTTTTCCATGGACTCCTTGAATGCCGCATAGAGCTTGATCATGCCGTCCATAAGGGAGCGGTGGTCGTCCCGGGTTGAGCTGTTGACCTGCTGCTTGAGACGGGAGAGACTGCCGAAAGGTTCGATACGACCGTTTTTCAGGTAGTACTGCCCCTCGGTGATATACCCGGTATTGTCCGGTACAGGATGGGTTACATCATCGCCGGGCATGGTGGTTACGCCGAGGATGGTAATGGACCCGGCACCCTCAAAGTCGACTGCCTTTTCGTAGCGGGAGGCCAGCTGGGAATAAAGGTCTCCGGGGTATCCCCGGTTCGACGGCACCTGTTCCATAGTAATGGCGATCTCTTTCATGGCGTCGGCGTAGTTGGTCATATCCGTCAGAAGAACCAGAACCTTCTTTCCCTTCAGGGCGAAGCCTTCGGCTACCGCCAGGCTGATGTCCGGTACCAGCTGCGCCTCTACAATGGGGTCGGCGGCGGTGTGGACGAAAAAGATGGTCCGGCTCATTGCACCGCCCTCTTCCAGCGTCTCCTTGAAGTAGAGATAGTCGTCAAACTTGAGACCGATACCCCCCAGGATAATGATATCAACCTCCGCCTGCAGAGCGATACGGGCCAGCAGGGGGTTGTAGGGTTCACCGGAAACCGAGAAAATCGGCAGCTTCTGGGACTCCACCAGGGAGTTGAAGACGTCGATCATGGGGATTCCGGTCCGTACCATGTTACGGGGAATGATTCTCTTGGCGGGATTGACCGAGGGTCCGCCGATCTCGATCATGTTCTCCTCGAGGGTGGGTCCGTTGTCCCGGGGACGTCCGGATCCGTCGAAGATCCGCCCCATGAGGTTATCCGAGAAGGAGACTTTCATGGAATGACCGAGAAAGCGTACCTCGTCACCGGTGGAGATCCCCCGACCGCCGGAGAAGACCTGAAGGGAGACCTTTTCTCCCTTCATGCGGATAACCTCCGCCAGGGACTCTCCATGGGCGGATGAGATAACCGCCAGGTCGCCGTATTTTACATCCGTCGCCGAGACGGTAATAACATTTCCGGAGATTGCCTCTATCTTGCTGTATACCTTGCGCATTCTGTTTCTCCCTTAACTCTACTCTGCCACGGTCTGCAGTAAACGGGCAGCTTTGCTTTCCATTCCTGCCTGGCGCTCGTCTATCATCTTCAGGATCTTGCCTTCCAGCTCCTTGAACTCGTCGCCCTGCCACTGGCTCCGGTTATAGTCGATGAAGAGCTGCCGCAGGTTGTTAAAATAGGAGCGGGCCTCTTCCTTGCTCTCGAAGTTAAGCTTACCGCCCAGAACCTTGAACAGGATATTGAAGATATGGTCCTGCCGTTCCACGCTTACGGAAAAGTCGATGGCGTCGAAGGAATCCTGCTGCAGATAGACCGCATCGAGAAAATCGCTCTTCAGGTAGATTACGAAGTCGTCAAGACTCGTTCCCTCTTCTCCGACTACCTTCATCATCTGGCCGATCTCGTCTCCCCGGAACAGAAGTTCCCGGGCGTACTCGGTAAGGGCATGATTGACCGAACCTTCATACTTGGACCATGAATCCAGGGGATGAATGGCCGGGTACTTTCTGGCGTCGGAGCGTTCCCGGGAGAGTCCGTGAAAGGCACCGACGACCTTCAGGGTTGCCTGGGTTACCGGCTCCTCGAAGTTTCCTCCCGCGGGGCTTACCGTACCGCCGATGGTGACCGAGCCGATGCTGCCGTCCTTGAGCCGGACGAGTCCGGCTCGCTCGTAGAAGGAGGCGATGGTGGACTCGAGGTAGGCGGGGAAGGCCTCTTCTCCGGGGATCTCCTCCAGACGTCCCGACATCTCCCGCATAGCCTGGGCCCAGCGTGAGGTTGAGTCAGCCAGAAGCAGAACATGGAGCCCCATCTGACGGTAGTACTCCGCCAGGGTCACCGCGGTATATACCGAAGCTTCCCGGGCTGCAACGGGCATGGAACTTGTATTGGCGATAATGATGGTACGCTCCATCAGGGTCTTGCCGGTCCGGGGGTCGAGGAGTTCCGGGAACTCCTTCAGGGTTTCCACGACCTCACCTGCCCGCTCTCCGCAGGCGGCGATGATAACAACGTCTACTTCCGCATTACGGCTGGTGACCTGCTGCAGAACCGTCTTTCCCGCGCCGAAAGGACCGGGAATACAATACGTACCACCCCGGGCTACCGGAAGAAAGGTGTCGATAATCCGCACTTTGGTTACCATCGGCTCGGAGGGTTTGAGACGTTCCTCATAGGCGCTTATTGCCCGCTTGACGGGCCACTCGAACTTCATTGTAAGGGTGTGCGTGTTTCCGCTGTCGTCCTTTATTACGGCCACGGTGTCGTCCACCGTGTAGGAGCCTGCGTCCGCCACGGATTCAACAGTATAGACTCCCTTGAAACTGAAAGGCACCATGATGCGGTGCTTGAAGATTCCTTCGGGAACCGTACCCAGAGAGTCTCCGCTCTGTACTGTATCGCCGGTTTTAACCGAAGGGGTAAACTCCCATTTGCGCTCCCGGGAAAGGGCGTCGAGATAGACTCCCCTCTGCAGGAAGAAGCCGCACTGCTCGGCGAGCTTCGGCAGCGGGTTCTGAAGACCATCGTAAATCTGCCCCAGAAGCCCTGGTCCGAGTTCCACCGCCAGAAGCTCCCCGGTAAACTCAACCTTGTCTCCGATTCCGATGCCCCGGGTTATTTCAAAAACCTGCAGCTCAACGTTGTTCGCATTTACCCGGATAACCTCAGCCTTGAGGCGCTGGTCACCGACAAGAATGTATCCTACTTCATTCATGGAGACCGTGCCATCGACAGCTACGGTGACCATATTTCCGTTTATACCTACAACCGTTCCATTCGTCATTGTGCTCTACTCCGATCTCCCGCTTCAGATACCGATTTCGGCATCCTCCAGAGGCTTGGTGATATTCTGATAAGATTCGGTATACCGGGCGGTACCCCGCTCTTCTGTAAGCTTGTTTTTCCGTTCCAGCAGCATGAGTTTCAGCAGATGGATAACCAGGCGCTCGAGATCAAAAAAGTGTCCAGCCTCGAGTCCATCGAGGAATTCCCAGGTGAAGCGCATGACCTCGGTCTCGGCTTCCAGGGGGTTCTCCATGGCGACACACTGCCGCGCTTTTTCTCCGATCCGGGCATCAGAAGCCTGGGCGTACTGGTTCGGGTCCCTGCCCATCCCCTGGGCCCGGTACCGGGCAAGTTCCCGGTCGAACTCGCTGCTGAATACCCTGGTCCTGGCTACAAAGGGATGAGAAGAAGCCTCACCTCTGAATACAGAGTCAAGAACCTGAAAGTCCTTTTCCGGAAGCATGCTCCTGACGAAGGCCAGAAAGCCCTGGACATCTGTTTCCGTTGTGCCGGAAAATGAGAGAAAAGGTAAGGTCGCGACTATGTAATAATACACGTCAGTCCCCTTTACGATTCTTTCGCCGCTGCCTCGACGATTTCAGCGAGCTGGGGATTGACAAGACGGGAGAGCATCTCCGCGATCTCCGTTGCGGAAAAATCGTAATAGCTGCCGCCCTCTTTCGTACCGATCCGGAAACCTGCCTTTATGGAGGGGAAGGGTTTGATTTCCACACCTTCGCCGAACCTGGAAGCAAGCTGACCGGTGAGCTTTTTGCCGAGTTCCCGGGCATCCTTTTCGGATAGAAGAAGGGAGAGATCTCCTTCGGAGCCGTCCCACTTTTCCAGGGCCGCGAGAATGATCTTCTCAAGGCCTTCCCCGCTCAGGGCCTCCGCGGTTTTCTGATTCAGGATTGATTCACCTATGCTCTGAATAGACTGCCGTACCTTCAGAATGAGATCCCGGGCGGCCTGTTCGAGGGCAGCACGTCCGGAGGCCTCCATTCTGGCGGCCTCTTCTTTGGCGCGGGACCTGATCTGGCCGGCTTCCTGCTCAGCCTCTTTCAGGATTTCATCCTTACGACGGCGGGCATCCTGCAGAACCTTTTCGGCCTCCTCTCTGGCAGTGCCAAGGCCTTCGGTTTTTATCTTTTCAATAAGTTCGCTCAGTTGGACATCCATGCTTTCCTCGCTCTTATACACAAGATCGTATTAATTCGGCATTGATATGCCGACATATTAAAGGAGCATTTTTATTTAATCAATACAATTTGTCAAAAATACGCTATTTTTTTATCGATATAAACAATCTGTTATCAGACAACCTTGGACCGAATATATTCAGCAACCTTGTCGATCTTTCTCTCCACAAAAATACAGACTGCATCGGGATACGCCGAATTGTGGATGGTCTGCCCGCAGCGCTGCTTCAGGCGGGAAATAAAATCGGGAAACGTCTCCCCTTCAATCAGCTCGACCTTATCCAGCTCATCCACAATTTTTTTTATTCCCGCAAACTCCTGCTTTAACAGGGATATGTTTTCCATATGCACATATTCGGTGATTGCCCGGTCCTGACGGCGTTTTGCCGTAAGTCCGGCCAGGGTGTTGATATCCTCTTCCAGATCCTCAAGCTCAACCTTCAGGATACGCAGGAACTTTCCTACCCTCTCTTGCATAACCTCACCTCATGGACAGATTGGAAACATTGGAAATATCCTTACAAGCCTATTGTAATGGACTCAGCCAAAAATGCAACAAAAGTTTCCCACATTTTCCCGTTTTCTAGAGGGAACCGAGAGAAAAATCCCCGTGAATCTTGTAGACATGACCGTCCCGGCTCACCGTCAGATCCCTGTCGGGAAAAAAACGCGGCAGCCGCTCCTGTACCAGATCCACTACCTCCTCCTCGATCTCTTCCCGCACATCATCGGGTATCCTGGTCAGGGTCACCATATCGATATCGATTATATAGCCCTTTCCCAGTTCACTCCCGAAGCCGGCGGTAAAGGAGGTACCCACATTGAAAAGACCGTCGTGCTCCTTGTTGGAGGTTTTTCCCCTCTTTGCCCGGTTGGGATGCAGAGGATACAGGTGACCGTACTTCTCTTCCAGATAATCGTCGATCTCATCGAACATTTTCTTCATGGTCTCGTCCCACTGCTGCAGTTTCGGGTGTCTCATGCTCATCAGTTCTTCCCCCTTTCCCGTACATATTCGGGTTCGTTGCCCTGGAGCTGTTCGAGTATCCGCAGGTAGCTCTCGTATCTGTCCGGATGTATCCTGCCCTCTTCCACCGCATCCCTCACGGCACAGCGGGGCTCGTGATCGTGGTAGCAGGGAGAAAAGGCACAGTCCTCCAGAAAAGGCTGAAAATCGGGAAAATAGTGTCCCAGATCCAGGGGCAGAATGCCGGCAATATCGATTTCGCGGATTCCCGGAGTATCCACCAGGCGTCCGGGAAAATCACCTTTGAGCATCAGAGCAAAACAGGTGGTGTGGCTCCCCCGATTGTACTTCTTCGTAATCTCCCCCACAGCCAGATCCGCGCCGGGAACGATACGGTTCAGAAGGGTGGATTTTCCCACCCCGGATTGTCCCACGAAGGCGACGTCCATGCCCCGGAGGGATTCAACAAGCTCGTCGACCCCTTCTCCGCTGGCGGCTGAACAGAAACGGACATCCCAGCCGAGGGACCTGTAGATTTCCAGGCGCCCGGTCATGGCTGAATCCATCTTCTGGTCCATCTTGTTAACCAGGATCATTACCGGCATATCACCGATGGCCGCAGCAACCAGGACCCGGTCGATAAAACGGGGTCTGAAGGGAGGGGACTCCGGCGAGCTTAGACAGACAAGCAGATCCATATTGGCCGCTATGGTCTGCATGGTACCCCGCTTCCGGTTCAGCCGGGCAAAGACATTTTTCCGTTCTCTCCGGGAGACAATCATACCACTCCCCTCGTGCCGGGGGTCCTCTTCGAACTCCACCCAGTCTCCCACGGCTATGGGGTTGTAGCGCCCAAGGTCTTCCTTGAGCTTTTTCCCTTTGATACGACAGCTGATCTCCCGTTCACGGCCGTTTTCTTCGGAAAACAGGGTATAGATATTGTTGATTCCGGAAGCCACTCGTCCTAGGGGCATTCCAGTACCCCCCGGTAGCTGGCGCCGTAGAGGGCGGCAAAATCATCATACGCAGGACCGGGAACAGGAGAGCTTGTATAAATATCGAATACAGAACCCCGCTGTCCGGGATCCGGAAAATCCTCGAGGCGGCGAAGGACCTGTCGTCCCACCCCCTCCACGGAGTCGACAACCCGTATATCCGGACCCAGGAGGGTCTGGAATTCCTTTTGAAGGTGAAGATAATGCGTACACCCCAGAACCACAGTGTCCACCCTTTCTTCGCGAAAAAAGTCGCAGGCCGGGCGGACAGCCTCGAGACGGGCCTTTTCATCCGCCCGGGTCAGGTCGTTTTCCACAAAGTCGACCAGATCCTGTCCGGCAAACCGCAGTACCCTGCAGTCCGCCGCGAAGGTGCTGATCAGGTTCTCCGTATAGGAACTGATCACCGTTTCGGAGGTCGCGATAAGACCGATTCGGCGAAGACGGCTCTGCTGTGCCGCGGGTTTTACCGCAGGGACCACCCCCACAAAGGGCTTGGAAAAACGTTCCCGCAATGCCCCCAGGGCCACCACGGAGGCAGTATTGCAGGCAATAAGAAAGATATCCGGATCGAAGCTCTCATTCAGGCAGCCGATCATACGGGTGACGATCTCGATGATCTCATCCTCGCCCTTGCTTCCATAGGGAAAGCCGGCGGTGTCTGCAAGATAGATATAGGCCCCGGCGGGACGGGCACGGAAAATCCAGTGAAGATAGGGCAGCCCCCCTACCCCGGAATCGAGGACCGCCAGACGCGGACGGGACAGGGATCCCCTTAGCCGATCAGCCGAAGAGCTTGTTGAATTTGTCCCGTGCATCATCGTCCCTGGCGGCCCTTCCGGAGGAGGAGATATTCCGGTTGGGGGAAAAGTAGTCGCAATAGTTGGCTGCTTCCTTGTCCCGGACAGGTTCAGTAATGTGTTCACTGCAGTCATACTGTTTTCCCGGGGCATAAAACTGACAGTTACGGCAGGAACGCAGAGCCTTGCCGCAGTTCGGGCATTCATCGGCCCGGTAAATCTTCCGGTCCGGCAACGGAGTTCCACATAAAGCGCACATACACTGTAGACTACCCCAGGATGCGGGGAATGTGAAGCTGTGCATTCATTAGAGAAGAGATACGTTTTTTTCATTGCCCCGGCACAGTCCTTGCGGGTATTATGGTTTCATGCAAAAAGCACGGCCGCCGATCCCGCCGGACGAAGCATCTGTAACGACAGTCAATCTGGGAAAGAAGTTTCCCCGAAGTCCCCGCTGGGCGGTGAAGAATCTATCCTTCAGCTGTCGTCCCGGTACGATAACCGGACTTATAGGGGAGAACGGTGCGGGAAAAACAACAAGTCTTCGCATGATATCCACCATGCTCAGCCCAACGGAGGGCAGCGGGACCGTCTGCGGACACAGCCTCAAGGCAGCCCCCACCAGGGTACGACAAAACCTGGGGGTTCTCTTCGGAGGCACCAGCGGATTGTACGAGCGCCTGAGCGCAGCGGAGAATATACTCTACTTTGCCCGCCTCAACGGACTCGAGCCCGGGGAAGGAGAAAAGCGGCTGGCCGAGCTCTCCCGTCTCTTTGGAATGGAGAGCTTTCTCCACCGCCGGGCCGGCACCTTTTCCACCGGAATGCGCCAGAAGTGCCTCATAGCCAGGGCGATCATCCACGACCCGGCGGTCCTGCTTCTGGATGAACCGACCACCGGCCTCGACTTCAGTACGAGACGGAGTATTTACCGCTTTATTCTGCAGCAGAAGGAGCTGGGCAAAACAATACTATTCTCCAGCCACGACCTGAACTCGGTACAGGAGATATGCGACAGCCTCCTTGTTCTGCACAAGGGCCGTCTTGCAGCCCAGGGCAGTCCGGAAACCTTGAGCCGGGAAGGTTCTCTGGAACGAGGAATCAGCGAACTGACAGGAAGCATACAATGATACCCAGGCGTATACCCGCAGCCCTGATTACAGCCCGTAAGGAACTGAAGGACTTTTTCCGGGACCCCCGTTCCATTATCCTGACCCTGGTTCTTCCGGTAGTGCTGTTTCCCCTCCTCTTTCGGGTCCTGGAGGAAAGAAGCCCGGAAGCTTCCGGGAGACAGAGGATATTTACCATTGGTCTGTCCGGGGAGGTCCCCGATTTTCTGAGCAGGACGGATCCCGGCTATTTTGTGGATGATATTGACGAACCTGCAGCGGCGGAGAATGATACAGAACGCCGCAGGCTCCTTTTCAGCCGTTACGATGCGGTGGTAATTTCCGAAAGCGGCACCGTCTATTACAACAACGCCGATCCGGAATCAGAGGCCGCTGTCAGATATCTGCAGGAGGCTTCCGGCAGCATGGACGGAAAGAAGAAGCAGCTCCAGGGAGATTCCGCGTTTTCCGCTGCCCCCCTGTACCGCCCCGAGGACGCCGCGGGTAAACTGTTTCTATCCCTTGTTCTCCCCTTTATGGTCTTCATCTTTGCCTCCACCTGCCCACTGCCTGTTGCGGCGGACATGAGCGCCGGAGAGAAGGAACGCCTGAGCCTGGAACCCCTGCTCTGTACAGCCGCCCCGCGTTCCGGCATTATCAGCGGAAAACTCCTGGCCGCGGCCCTCGCGGGCTGCATCAGTGTGGGGGCCTATTTTCTTGGAATCAGTATATCTGTTCTCATCAGTCCCGAGATTCTCGGAGACGAGGCCATGATTTTCAACATTGATCCGTCACAGTACCTATTAATTCTGACTCTGATGCTGCTGGCCACTTCCTTTTTCGCCGCCCTGGAACTTACAGCAGGCTTTATGGCCAGATCGGTTCGGGAGGCCCAGCTCCTGGGCATGCCCTTACTGTTTGTATCCATGGGAGCTGTCTATATTGCCCAGAGCATCGATCTGCAGCATGTTCCCCTGCTGATACCCCACATTCCCCTGGTCAACCTGGGACTGGTAATCCGGGAAGCTGCCCTGGACCGGGTAAATCCGTACCACGCGTCTGCCGCCATTTTGTGGAGCCTTTTCTACCTGTTCTGCGCCGCCTTTGCGTCGGTGCACCGCTTCAAACACGAGTCGGTGATCGGGGGAAGATAAAAAGCTTGATTTTGACCGTTTATGGCCCTATCATTTACACCATAGAAAGAAAGGAGAGGATTGTATGGGAATCGTTACCGCTCTTGTCGTTGTAATCCTTGTTATTGTAATTGTTAAACTCGTGTAATCCGTTGTGAGGCATAGACTTTAGACAAAGGGGAATAAACTGCCGAAACAGGATTGACAAAAAAACGACTTATTACTATATTCTCACCGTAACAACGCGCCTGTCGTATAATGGCTATTACCTCAGCCTTCCAAGCTGATGACGTCGGTTCGATTCCGATCAGGCGCTGAAAACAAATGCTTACAGCATCAAGAGTTAGGCTTCTTTCTGATCAAGCATTGAACCCTTCTTTGGCTCGTGTAGCCAATTGCGTAGCCACTATCGCTCACCAAGGAGCATAGTATGGCACGTTATCGATTACCCTACACCTACTACACCCGCACCCTCAAATCCGGGAAAAAGGTGTATTACTACCGGACCTACTACGAAAACGGCAACCGGACTCCCGGAATCTCCACCGGAACAAGCACCAAAAAAGACTTTCTTGCTCACATGTCGCATCTCATCAAGCAGGATGCCCTGATCCCCGACCGCCGGAAGATCGGCACCTTTGCAGAGTACACCGAGTCCTGGTGGACCTGGGATGCCTGCCCCTACATTGCCCGGCAGCTCGCCCGGAACGCCAGCGCCATTACCCGGGAGTATGCGAAGTCCCGACGGAGCGAACTTTCATCGCACCTGATTCCAGCCTTCGGGACCACCCGGCTGGATGCCATTACCCCGGGGATGATCGAAGAGTGGATCCTGTCCATGAAGAAGGCCGGTACCCGGTCGGATGCGACCATCAACCATGCCCTCAAGAACCTGAAGAAGATCCTGGGAGAGGCCTGTCGCCTGGGGGATATCCCCTCGGATCCGACAGCATCCATCTCGCTGATCCATGAACAGCGAAAAGTCCGCGGGATACTCACCCTGGAGGAGATGAAAAAGCTTCTAAGTGATGATGCGCTTGGGACAATCTGGGACGGTCATATTGTGCATTACGCAATTAACCTGACCGCAGCCGCCACCGGGATGCGCCAAAGCGAGCTGCTCGGGGTAACAAAGGAGAGCTTCCATGGCACCCACATCGATGTTGCGACCGTGTACCGCCCCTTGAGCAAGGAGAAAAGCACCAAAACCAACCGTCCCCGGATCGTCCCGGTCCCGGGCAGGGTCGCCCAGTATCTCGAGCTGCTCTGTCAGCAAACGAATAATTACCTCTTCTCGATCGATACCGGCACCACCCCGCTTGCAGGTAACAGTATTACCCGCTCCTTCTATCGTGCTCTGGAACGGATCGGGATCGAAGCTGAAGAGCGGAAGACACGCGGGATCGTGTTCCACTCCTGGCGGCACTTCTTCAATACCTACTGTCGGAGCGACAACCTGGCGGATGCAAAGCTTCAGGCTATAACGGGTCATACCACGATGAAGATGACGGAAAATTACACCAAGTTCGACATGCAGCACTTCAAGGAAGTAATAGAGCTGCAGGAGCGTCTGATAGGCAATTCTCAATAGAGCCTAAGACCATTCGTTCAATACATAGCCATCACTTTAACCTAATGTTTTACAATTCCCTTAAATTCTACACACTCTATACGGTTTCTGATAGCAAACAATTCCGTCAACGACACGGTATTTGGAAATTTGTATAATGATCACGTTCAAACAGTCATGAATCATCATGATTGTTGGTGATTATCGTTAAAAAGCTGGGAAGGATTATTATGAGGATTTTAACGAGTTATGAAACCGCAGAGATGTTGCGGATTTCAATGCCGACATTATATCGGCACGTACGAGATGGGTTGATTCCGTGCCTGAGAGTAGGTCGGCGAAAACTTTTTCGATATAGTGATATCGAAAAATTTATTGACAATCAGATCTCTGACGGGAGTACTAACGGTGTATAGTATTCCTGAAACAGCTAAGGCGAAATATGATCCATTGAATGAACATGTACTATCGGAAGACTTCGCCCATAACTATGGGACTCCGATTACAAGTAAGATTGACATTCACAATGGGATAGTGATGGTACCAACTGACCGCGGGCTGTATGAAGTTCACTCACAAGAAGGAACCATCACTGTTGTACCATCATCGCAATCCAGACAGTTTACCCTCTCAAGCCTGCTTTCAACAGAGTTCCCGGAACTCATCTGGTACGTCGATCGGCTTATAACACCAGGGCTCAGTCTGCTGTGGGGGTATGCTAAGAGCGGGAAGTCTATCCTTGCGCTGCATATCCTTGTTGACATCGTTCTTGGGCGCAAGGTGCTTGGTACTTTGGCAGTGAAACAATCATCTGCACTCTTCATCAGCCTTGAGGATGGAGGTCGTCGCCTTAAGCAGAGGCTCCAAGCCGCTGGAGCAATAGGGAGTGATAATCTTATTATCCATACAGATTGGTCACGCGGTACTGAAGGAGTCCGGGAACTTGAGCTGTTCTTGGATGTACATCCAGCTATCAGGGTTGTCGTTATCGACACACTCTTTCTTTTCTCCAAGTTGCCAGATAGCAACGATTACAGCTCTACTATTAGCCTCATGGAAACCCTTAAACGGGTAGCAGATGACAGGGACATCTGTATTATTGCTTTGCACCATAGTAAAAAGTCTGGCCGGGAAGATTCTACCGATATAACACAAACTGCCCTTGGTTCTACCGGAATCGTCTCTGGACCGGATCACTTGCTGTACCTAAAGCGGACTCCTGAAGGTCCTACTGATGCAGTGCTGTTCTTCCGATCCAAGGACGCCGAACCTGCTGAAATTGCGCTGACGTTTGACTCTACTATTCAGGGGTGGCGCTACGCAGGAGAAGCTGATGAGATGGCCGATACTGATGAGCGACAGGAGATCCTGGAACTGTTACGCCGTAATCAAGGCTCCATGTCCACTGGCGATATCGCGGATGCGCTGAGAAAGAAGAAAGCAGCTGTTTCAAACCTTCTTGGGCGACTTGTAAAAAAAGGCGCAGTAAGAAAACTCAGCTACGGGATTTACACCCTACCCTCTGGAGAGTCGTGTAACCCGTGTAACTGTGAAACTGAAGGAAGCAAGGAGGTGTTCCACCAGGATCAGGAAACGAGGACTTTCACAGTTTCACCACTTACACAGGAGGTTGATGCTGAAGAGAGTGAAGGTGAAGACCAGGCTCAGGTGCCTTTGTTTTAGGGAGGCGGAGATGGATTGGATGATATCCTGGCTAATTGATCTACACCTTAAGCAATCTGGCGCCTTCTTTAGTTCCCTGCCAATAGAAGACCAATGTTCTATTGCACACGCTCTTGGCAACATAAAGGCAGGAAATGCAATGATCCATTCATTATCGAATGGCAATCGAGTGATTATCGGCAAAGATAGATGTTGCCGACCACAAGTAGTTCCAGCAGAGCAGATCATGACTCTGCTTGCCCTGAAGCAAAAGAGGCAGGAAGATGCAGTGTCCGAGAAATGAGAATCCCGAGTTCTGCACCGGTGCTTTCCTGTGCAGATTCTGGGATCCATTCAGCGTGAAATGTTCGTATCCGCTATTTGCCGCAGCAAGAAGAAGGGAGGCACAGGTAAAAAAGTTAGCAAAATGATCGAAGTGCAGCAGAATCCTTAGATTCTGCGGTACTACTTTTCTTTGTGTACTTCTGTAGGCAGAAACCCCTCTTGAGTGGGGTTTTTGTCGACATTAACTGAGTTTCTGTTAACATAATGTATACAGAAATCCCCTTCAAGCTCTGTTTCTGCGTCATAGACAATTTCGATTCGTTCTTGAGAACTGAACCACTCCGGAAATCCCGGAGACTGTTTCGTGTGACTACAGCCCGCTGGCTGTGTCTTCCAGTTGATTATAATATGCCGTCTCAAACTCGGCCGGAGGCATATATCCTAACGGTTCAAGAAGCCGTTTGTTGTTGAACCAGCTTACCCATTCCCGTGTAGCAGCGCCTCAATCACTTCAAGGTTTTTCCACGGACCTTTTTTCCGAATTACTTCAGTTTTGTAAAGCCCATTGATAGTTTCCGCCATTGCGTTGTCATACGAGCTGCCGACGCTTCCCACCGACGGCGTAACTTCAGCTTCTGCCAATCTCTTGGAATACCTGATGGAAAGGTACTGCCTACCGCGGTCGCTATGGTGGATGAGTCCATCCTGTGTTTGTCTGGCCCACAAAGCCTGCTCGAGAGCATCAAGGGGAAGTTCCGCCTTCATCGAAGTCGACGCTCGTCACCCGACGATCATGCGGGAAAAGATAGCGATGATAAACGCGACGTACACAAAACCCATCCTCGTTGCAACATACGTAAAATCCGCAACCCACAGTTGGTTAGGCCTGGTTGCGTTGAAGTCCCGATTGACCAGGTCCAGTGGGAGTTTGTCTTCTTGGTCTGAGACGGTGGTTCGGACCTTTCGGCCCCGGACCACGCCCTAAAGGCCCATAGAACACATAAGCCGCGCTATGGTGCACGTTGCGACTATGAAGCCTTCACGCTTCAGTTGACGCCAGATTTTACGGGCTCTGTAGACTTGGTAGTTCTCATCCCAAACCCGTCTGATTTCTGGCTTGAAGAATTCATCGCGCTGGATACGCGCAGGCGCTGTCTCAGGGGTTCGTTCCCGCTTTTTCTGCTCGTAATATACCGATGGAGCAATCGGCAGCGTTTTGCAGATTGACTCGACTCCATACTTGTTCCGGTATCTGTCGATAAATCCAACTATCTCTTTTGTGGGCGGTCGAGCTCCGCCTTCACGAAATATCCGGCAACCAGGCGTAAAATCTCATTGGCTTTCTTGAGCTCCCGGACTTCCCGCTCTAAATCTTGTATTCGTTTCTTTTCGTCGGAAGTGAGACCTTCGCGGTCCCCGTTATCTTTCTTCGCCTGGCGGATCCATCTTCGAAGCGTCTCCGACGTACAGCCAATCGTCTCGGCAATCGACTCTATGGCGGCCCACTGCGAATCATATTCGTCCTTGGCGGCGAACACCATCCTAACTGCCCGTTCCTTTACTTCCTCAGAAAACCTGTTGTTTTTCCTTATCATGACTCCATTCTCTCACAAGATTTTTTCTCCGGTAAAGTTGGGGCATTTCACTTGAGCCCATGTCTTTAATTACATTGAGGTGATATTTTACATCAGGAAACGTCGTCATGAGCATCCCGATGGAAAGCCACCTGTAGAAGAATTAGTAGCTAAGGGGTGTCTATAAAACAAGGGGAATTCCACTGTACCTCATCAACTGGTTGATGGAGATCGGGGACGCTGACGTTCCTGAAGGAGACGGTGATGCGCGTCCCGTGCTTCTTGCAGTATCTTCGGATCGAGTCCAGCAGCAACTAGCATATCGTCTACTTCGAGAGAAGCCTTCTCTCGGTGCCCGGACCGACAGAGTGCGTCCAACCGATGAAATTTTTCAGACGAGACAACAAATCCATCAGGAGAAAGAAGCTCCAGAACATCCGAAGGATCGAGACGTAGGGCACCGCCACCAGTTCTTCGACCGACGATCTCTGCACTGAGCTGAGCTGGCGTAGAGAGCATTCCCACCGCTACCATTCGCTGGTGGGAGAGGGTCTTATCCAGAAAAGTAACTGCGTGTAGCGTATTCGTACATGCGACTCCAGAGCGGTTCAACGATAGACAAACAAAAGTCCCACTTGTATACGTCAAAAATGCATCTGGTGGAGAGGTGCCCGGCACTATATACCACGGGTGTCTACTTGAGCATTTGTGCCCTCGATGGATACCCTCTCGCTCGCCGTACTCGATATATGCCTGAGCTCCACTTGGGCAGTCACCTTTTAGCGGTGGCGAGAACAGGAATAGCTTTCCGAATCGATCCTCAGCCCAATTATTGTGAACACCAGTCACTTGCAGACCATGTACCTGTTTTGCTCGTGCAACTATCGGTACTAGACAGTCAGATTCGATGCCACGATCGATAGCTTCGTCGAGCGACATGACGAAAAACCGCTTTGCACCAGTCACTGCGCCTATCCTAACATGAGCTCTTGACCCGAATGAGGGGTACTGGCTACGCAATATCTCAAGTACTGAAGCGGCACCCGAGCTTTTTGACGAGAGGTGCCAATCAGCCGGACGTTCCCTTGATAGAGTAATTTCAACATCTTCCGAATGTATAGTTCTCTGCAGTTCGATTTTGTGTCGTTCCATTGACCTCAAAATCACCTTTGCACATCCGTCTTGCCTGTTTTCACCTAGGACTAGAATACTTTCCTCTTGGGCTTCGGGAAATACCGTCCCAATAACGCGGATGATCTGCAACGACGCAAAAGAAGAAGCAAGGAGAGTGCGAATACGTTCAGCGTAGTTTGCATGAAGAAAGGCTCCAGGTAGTACAAAGGCTAAGTGCCCACCAGGTCGAATGAAACGGAGTGAATGTACTACAAAATAGGCCCAGTAGCTTGCGCGTCGCGAGACCTCTCCTCTACTACAGGATTGTTCCGCGGCGAGCCGTGCTGCATCACGAAGTAGGTGATGTCTGACGTACGGCGGATTGCCGATGATGACGGAGTAAAGTCCCCCCACATCTGATGGAGTTAAGCGAAGGAAGTCTGTATGCATTAGTTTGGATTGCGCGAGGGACTTCCGCACAAAGGCGATAGACGTCGCTGCAGCAGAGTCAATCTCTACGCCAACTATCTGGCGGCTTGGATTACTGACTCCAAGATTCCGTAGGCGATTGAAGGCTGACTGCAAAAAAACCCCGCTCCCGAAGCTCGGATCGATTACGGTATCATGCTCATTGCGAATTGCCCAAAGCGCCAATGCATCGGCAATATCAGTTGGGGTGTAGTACACACCATTCCTTTTCTTCACCGAAACATTTGCTGAATTGGAGAGAGAATAGCTCATGATTTCTCCCCGCGATACTGATCCCCAAGGAAATCACTACCTTGCTGAAGAACAATTTCCATAAGCATCGAGAGGCGTTGCGCTATTGGACCCCGTAGAATTGTACCCGCCTCGAACCTCGAGCGCATACCTGCAACAGTAAAATTAGCAGATCCGAGATATGCCGAACGTCCGTAATCGGAGACAGCAGCTTTGAAGTGGAAAGTTGAGATACCGAACCGATCTGCTGTGTCAGGCGTGTTCCAAGTAAGAACCCTACACCCGGGGTAGTGTGCCAGTTGCTCAAGTCTCGCGAGAAGGGTTTTGCTCGAGCTAGCGTTGAAACGACCCAAGATCGTTAGTTGAACACCTGACTTCAGCCGACGCTCCACGACTTGAGATATGTCCGAGACTGTATCGCTATCCCAAAAGGGAGCAGCAAGGATTACTCTCTGCTGCGCGCTTGCAATCACATCAACAACCGCCGTCCGAAGATCAAGTGCGGTTCGCCGAATATCTGCTTGTTTATCAAGGGATAGACTGGAGGGAAAAGTCACACAGAGCTCAACTTTTGACTTTGAAGCCCTTTCCATTCCAAGGGCTGCTGCGACCCCTCGTCGGAACTCAGCAGTTGACTTCAGAATGGCATGGTCTATTTCAAAATTGTCACCAGACGTGCGGTTTACAACTCCCAAGTCTTCCAGTCCGATCAGAGCAAGTTTAATCTCATCGTACGACGCGGAGCGTTCAGATAATTCAGCCTCGATTTCATGAATTCCAACAGACTTGGTTTGATTGGAATAAGCTAACGATTTCTCAACAAGTTCAAGGAGCCGCCCGAGGCGACGCGCCGCTTCAAGATACCGGGTACTCAATACTCAACTCCATCCAACTGCCAGAATCCTACAATCTGCTCGAAATTGCTAACATCTGCCCATGGAGCATGTCCACCAATCAAGAAAGTCCTCGACAAGCCGTGATTAAATGTACGACACGATATCTCCGGAGACTGAATACAACCGTGACATGCACCTCGTCCATCAATGCAGGTTGAATCATACACGCAATATAGTGCTTCGTTAGCCAAAGCATCCAGAAACGCACTAAGTTGATCACGGACGAGTGTCTCAAAGCCACCGAGTTGAAAACTCCCTGAACTATCATAAATCACAGTTCCTAGGAGCGGGAGAAACAAATACTCGGACAAGGATGTACGTTCGAGACCAGAATACCAGCTGGCAGCGCGCATCGCTGCATGTGAGAGAGTATGGACCAATCCAAAGACCATTCTACGCACTCGACAACTCCAGATGTCGTCGTAGTAGCGATCAATAGGCTCAAGATGGCTAAGGATCCACGACAATGGAGATTTCTCGTTTTGAGGTACAGCGATCCCATTTGTCCGGAGCCAAGCCGCTACTCTTGCTGGATCGAGGGAGAGAAAGATTCCCTCGTGATCGCCCTCACGAGCGAGGATTGGAACTGTTCCGACGAGTTCCGGTCGCCCAAGCCGTTGAGCGGCAGCATACTTATCAAGCGAAGGAAATGCACGGATTTCAGTCGGAAGATCCTGTGCCGATAGCTCCTCGAAAGTCGGCAAAAAGGAACGACGCGTGTAGCCGAAGGTTGCAGTAATAACTGGTAGATCCTCAACTAACATGAGGTCCTTTATTCCAAGCTGAGAGCGCGTATTTGCAATCTCGTCGGCAAGCAACGCTGTTGCACTGTCTTCCGAATCTATGACACTCATAGCATCTATAGTTGTTACAGTGGACCGAAAGGCGAGACTTTCCCGTATAGACGACTGAACATCTATCTCAAGGTGGATGCCTTCAGTTTCATCGTTTTTTTCCTCTTCGAGAGAAGGAGATACTACAGCTGTTGCTGCTACAGCAATACGAGACATCAGTTCGGCAGCTCGCTGCGAATCTCCTGTCTGCCGTGCCGCTTGAGCGGCTTTCGTCAATTCTTGGATCACATCGATGGGATTCACCGGCCGCAAAGGCCGCTCACCGACAGGTAGCAGCGACCAGAGTGTCCTCTGCTCATCATCTGGTATACCAGTTACAGATGGTCTGTCCAGACGCAGAATTGTTAGGGACTGCGGATAATAGGTTGCATTCGCACTGTATCGAGTCATACGCATCGCTGTCCTAGTCACGAAAGTACTGTCAGTATCTCCGCGGTCTACGGATCCGATAGCTCTCTCCTTCACAATGTCCTTAGCACACCGCGGGCAAGTTGCTGTGAACCGGTCCACAACAGTATGGCCGCACTTTTTGCATATGACCTTCATGTCTTTTACCCGTTCGGACATCGCTGACAACTCTAGATGACCACCTTCTTTGCAGTTGGGGCACCGCAGTCTCCGCTTCGAAGGCACCAGCAATCCATCTTTCGTCTTACGCGTAGTAGGCAAGTATTCGGAAACAGCGACAATCTCGCCACAACCATGTACGAAAACTTGTCCAAATTGTCTTACGGTCCGACTGTGGCACGCTGGACAGAATAGGGATGCTGCGGGTAAACCTCGCGGAAAGAAAAGAGTGCCGCAAGAACTGCAAAGAAATGCTGTCTCAAAGACCCTTGCCTCCACAGACTCTGGCAGACCAATAGTGAAACGTTGCGCTTCACGTAACGGATCCGGGAAGTTCCGGTCGATACGACCACCACGCGACTCCCAACGCTTGAGCTGCTCATTGACCTCTGCCAGTAAAACTTCCGCCCTTGAGGGCTCCCAAACACTCGACAGCCGAACGTTACCCAATTTTACGACTGCGACACCGTCTTCCCAGTCAACAGTACGTCCAGGAAGATAGTTAAACAATAACTGCGATACTCCTCGCGTCATTGAAAGGGCGGCGATGTCTGAATTGCTATAGCTATTACTGTCCACGCGACAACCTCTGAATCAATTTCTTATCTGCGGAATCCCAGATTATGATGAACCCAGGATCATCCGAATCTCGCAAGCTACGCATTGACGATAGATGCGAATTCAAGTTTACGGATCTCCTACCATGTACACGTTCTTGGTTCACTATACTGCTGTAGTGATTCTGAACTACCACCTCAAGCTGTTCGCGATAGCGTCTGCTTGGAGCCAGATCCGTTCCATACGCGCTATTCATCCATGCGATGATTTCCGATACTTCGAGAGCCTCTGCATTCTCGCTCCCTTGCAAGTCCTGCACGTCCGCGACCGATACAATACGCCGGCGTATATGTCTCGGAGCTATGGCCATCAAATATCCTGCGAGAATACCGGCAGATGTTCTTCGTAAGGCAGGTTCGGGCCAACGAATGATTGCAGACGGATCCACAAGACGGTCAAGATACTCATGGAATTTACAAAAGCGATCAAATACGCTTCTATCTCTCTCACTTTGTGGAGTAGCAACGAACAGTGATATCCCAGGCACCGTTCGTCCTACTCTCGCAGATGCTTGGATGTACTCAGCGACGAGTCTCGGAAAACCGGCAAAGACAATGATGTTGAACCGGTCGACGTCAACTCCATGACCAATCACGTTTGTAGTTACGATACCGCGCGTCCGCTTCGCGGGGTCTCCAAGTGGATCAGCGGTTCTAATCGCGTGAACAATGCGACTCATCTCCGATTCAGAAATTCCCCCATTAAAGGTAGTAACGAGGAGATCACCGTGCTCGGGAGCCAGACGCTGAAGCTCTCGCTTCACTCGTGACTCTATAGCCTCAGCGACTTGATCAGAACCTTTACGCGTGAGAACATATGATAAAACTAACTCATAGTAAAAAACCAGCAACTTGTAATCATCTTTCGAGAGATCGCCCAAACCATAGCGATCCGCCATGGCCGCGGTATCGGTGTCAGCCAGATGCCGCGCTAACTGTAGTTCTTCATAGAGTAGAGAGAGCGTGCGAGTTACAGCAGGTGTGTGCTTTCGTCCCACACCAAGAACTCCCACGAAAACTCTCCCGAGTTTTGCTCGGTTTTGTGCATAGTAAAAGGACTCATAGGCACTAGGCCCCGGGCCAGGAAACTGTCGAGACTGTCGCAAGTAAAGATGCCAAGCATGTGTCTTGTAACGTTCGATTGTCGCTGTTGCAGCAACGATTTTCCACGGTCTGCTGCCGAGAGTGTAAGCCAAGTTCATTACAGCCGTTTCGTAGTGCGAGTCAAATGTGCCCAACTCCTCACTAAGCAGGTGCATTTCGTCCTGAATCAGAAGGCTGGGGGCTGGATCTTTAAAAGGTCCATAGTGTATCCGGTTCGTCGCAGTACCACACGACTCCGGAGTCTCCCCTGCCGCGTAGGCTACTGCTGCACTGCAGATTCGGTTAGAATCAAGAAAACTTGTTCCGTGAGTAGGGCAAACCAAGTCAAATCGACCAAATAATTCGGCAAATCGCTGGTTTTGCCCAAACTGAGCGAGTTTGTCGACGGTCGAGACGATAACCGTTGGCACAAACCGATAAACGTCTTGGTCTACAACGTAAATTGGAAGACGATTCTGTCCCCCGGGACATGAGTCACTCGTGCAACGGTGCTCCACAATGCGGTTAGAAGCATCGTATGACAGAACAGTATCGCACCCACAGAATGGACAAGCGAATACACGCCGAAGCTTATCGTCTGGTCCGTTTGTGACAAACCGACGATGCGCGTCATCATCGATACGATTTGGTGTCGTCCCACTGCCAACAAAGTATCCCATTGAGAAACGAGCGCCACCGAGCCTCTCACGGTGCCGTATAAGCTCTGCAGACCCCAGTGCGGAGCCTAGGCGTTGCAGTTGTTGAAAAGTTAGAAGACGCAATGGGAATCTCACAAAGGCGGTAACACCAATTCGTTTACCCCTTAGTCGATCAAAGAAAGCTTGCCAGATCAGAAGACCGAGAAATGCCTCCGTCTTTCCGCCCCCAGCTGCAAACCAAAGGATATCCACGTCATCGTCATGTTCTTCGCGAATTTCCTCGTATTCTCGCGAAGCAAGTCCAGGAATCTGTGACACGATAAACACAATTTGAAACAAGCGCCACCTATCATAACGTCCGTCAGCAGCAGCTTCCATCGCCTCGTTCATCAACACGAAGGCCCGCAACACATGATCGAAACTGTCGTCCGCAAGTAGTTTAATGCCTCTGGAAAACCGCTGAATTTCGTCGCGAAATCTCTTCCGTGCTTCTGAAGCGTCGGTGAGCTCTTTTCCCATGAGACCAGAAAGAGTGTCTCTCCATTCGATTCTATCGTACGATTTCATCGCGGTGAGGATCGACTGAAGAGTATGAATGGGATCACTGCGCATTGAATCGAATGTTGGAGCGCCGTCTGGGATTTCGCGCGGTTCGAGTCTGTAGACATATTCGATCGGCGTGGCATCTGTTGAGAGTATAACATTCCCGTTCTGAGCATCGTGCCTCACGTGACAGTTGATGCCAATCCCCGCCATTCGTCGGTCGTATCTGAAGCTCTTCGGTAGTTCTCGGAACACCGAGAACCGATGCGCACTTGCAGGCAACACAACACTTAACCGAACACGGTAGAGATTTGGGTCAAGGAAATCACCTTCGCCGCGACCAGGTACCTCAGTTCGGTTGATCACTCTAAGAACCACTCGCACACATTCTGGTTCCGTCGGAATCGGTACAATCCGTACATCAAGTACCGGGCTCCAAAAATTGCGTAGGGACGCCATTCCCAAGGAGCTGAGCCAACTGCGGTATTTCTCATTAGATTTCACATTCTCTTGCGACACTTGAAACTGTGTTACTCCAGGGTAGAGATCCCTAGGCGAGATGGAGTCGAGATACCTACGAAAACTTTGGGAAAGATCCATAGTTATCTTCTTTCGCTGGCAGAGATCCCGTATGTTGATTTCGGGTGCTATAAGTCCTGTCACATCTTCCCGTGTCCATACCGGCACAATCTCAGAAGTTTTTATCCCAGTATCGTTACTACCTACACTTTCGTCGACCGATTTGGAAGAAGAATACTCACGCCGCCAAGCTCCCAGGCCCGATTGTTCCTCTAAAGTCGGCAATCTACGCACATAAATACTAGCACTGAAATCAATGACCATTGCACCGGCCATTTCGCAGGCCTCATGTGGCATCTTCCATTGAAGCCCAAGAGAAGACTGCTCATAGGCCGAATCCTGCGGGAGGTCTTCTGCCAAACTATCAAGGTCGTTTCCGGCAGAGATAGGACCAAGTATGGAACTTTTTGGGGACGGCTCGGGCTGATTAGCCATTCGTGATGCAGGAGTCAAGAAACCACAAAGCACGGTGTCTCTTGGGAACTGACCTACCAACCGCGAGGCAGTTTGATCGGAACCTTGTGCGCGTTCGGCGAATCGTCTTGCTAGATTAATTGAAAATGCATTATATTCATCGTCAGATATCGACATATGCTTCCTCTTCGCACTTGATTATATCGTCTACCACCCGCATCTGAGCGGCTGACATCAGTTGGCTGACAGACATTCCCCACTCCCGTTCTATTTGTGCGAGCGTCAGTGGTCCCAGTCGGCTAGAGTAAGATGCCCGAATTGCTCTTGCTAGATCTCGTCCTGCTTTTCTGTGAAGGACCCGCCAGCGTTTGATCCGATCGAAATACCTCCGAAGATCAGGCTCATATAAACTCACACCAAGTGCCGCAGCAAAAGCTCTAAAACGCTCCCAACTTGCAGGAGTGCTCGCAGCATCAATGTCTTTGAAAGTAATCCACGACCTGATCGTTGAGTAAGTGACCGGGTGTCCTCTCTCTGCAAGTACACGGGTGATTTTCCTTAGACTGGGACGGTTTTCAGAATACACCGACTTAACGATAAGCAACCACTCCTCACGAGCAGCGGCAAATTCCTTTAATACACCCGCATCAAGCATCGCTATTCGACGTTCAGAGAATAGTTCGTGTGAATCATCGTCCAACATGACGATTTTATCTCCAATTTGCAGATTCTCAGCGAACGTGACTGTAGTGTGGCCACCCGCAGCACCAAGGACTTCGAACCGCGTATGCTGCCCTGTTGTCATTATAGTTCCATCTTCGAAGACTAATGTAACCTCGCCAGCATTTGCTCGGAAATCATTGTCAATCTCATTGGACTCAGTCTTGATTGTCGTCCCTGCGACGTCCATGCCTATAGGCAATTCCGCTGTGTCGGCGAAAGGAGGAACATAAGGCTCCAAGGCCGCCATTAAACTTTCCAGTGGTTCCGCAGCTGCTGATTGGCCCACGCTTTTCAGTAGTTCGATCATACTGTTCGCACCATACCATGCAGCTCTGACTTCCAATGGATCCATAACAAGTTGAGCATTTTTCACTCGATGCGAGAGTATTGCGTCAAGGGTAGCCATTCCGCTGTATCCAATGACTATTGCCCTCTCATAGCTCCGATGCAAACCACGTTGTCCCACCCACCTTGTCGTCACGCCGAGTTCGTGAAGTCCTTTTGTATCGATACCTAGGACACTCGCTACAGAATGCTCTACAGACAAAGCCGTTCGTTGGTCCCGCACCAAAACCAGCAACTGCCCATTGCCTTCCTCGTGGATGATGGAAGCAACGGCTGCGTCAAGTCTTTCTTGCTGGATAGCGACATCTGCCGCTGTGGCAGTGAGTAGTTCGGTGCAGTATGTCAGCATGCTGGCTTCTTCAGGACGAGCATTCTGCAATCGCTCTAACGCAGCGAAGTAACGCGCCAACTCACGATTCTCATAATTATCAACTGCCTGACGCAATGACCACCAAGCCGCCCGTGCAAGTCGAACAAGCCGATCGAGTTCGCCCGACATGTCGCTCAAGCCTTCCAATGCAAGATCTAAACTGCGCTGAGCCGAAAGTCGGGTTCCACCGACAGAGACAACTCCGCCTCCAATAAATACCGGTGGCGGAAGGACAGGTAAAAAGGTCTCAGCTACGTTTTCGATATCCATAGGCAAACCCAAGAGATCACTAGGACTCGCAGCAACGATGACAGTGGGAGCCGAATCTTCTCGTATCCCAAGAATCGAACTAACAATTTTTCTTCCGCGAATACCTCGATAGAATTGAATATCGGCCAAAACAACATCCGCCTCCGCCAGAGTTCGTAGTCCGAACTCTCCGGGACGTCGATTCGCAGGTACCTGAATGTGTGGTCTGTATTCGGAATGAGAAGTGTATCTCCCGAGCACAGGGCGTGAACCTTTTACAACTCTACCAGTCGGATGTACGCGATCAATACCCATGAAACATTTTGACCCCAATAGCCTCTCTGAAAGATCGCATTTATGTCGTTGGAATGCATCCTCCCAGTCAGGCTGGACGAAGTCACGTTCTTGTTCACGTTGCTCCATGTGCCTGGTCCGACGTGCTTCGAGCCGCCTTGCGCTTGATTCGGACACCGAATACGCCAATGAATCATCAAGATTAAGGACTGGAACTACGCTCCAGGAAGCATTTAACGAAAGCCATGGAACCGCGTCTGGCCAACGGACGTGAAGATACAGTGGAAGCTCGGATACATGGGGGATATGCGTCCACGAAGTGAAAAGAACAATTCCACCTGCTCCGCTTGCATGGCGCAGAGCCGCGACCATCGGGCGCAAATCCTTGTCAATAACTGCTAAACGACATTCCTCGGTGCTGGAGAAGAATGCAGAAAAGTTTTGATTCGATGGCATCAATGAGCATTACCTCTTCAGAAATCGAAAGATGCAACGCAGATGATACTTACCTGAGTGGTGAGACATGACTTTTGTCACGATGCAAGAGTGTACTGGCACTTGGAATCCGCTGGTCCGCAGCTTTTGAATTGTACATGCAATTGCCGTGCCTCAACAGCCAAGATGTAGATCTGGTTCATACTAACAATACAGTCAGTATAACGTGAATCACGAGCGTTCTGAGCCGTTGCCCTCACACTTTGAACTGTCAGCTTTACCGACTCCGAACCAGGACTTTAGCCCACGATTCCTTGTAGCTGCTGTTCCATTGTAAGTAGATGGGGCAATGGTTCGTTCATACTTACAGATACTCCTTTGGGCAACTACACGAATTAACCATTAAGCCTTGTCACGATGGCGATTCAAACGCTCCTAGACTGAACCTACCTTACACAAATGACGTTACGCTATTAAACGATATTTCCATCTATTTTACCGGTTAGCATGTGTTCTTGCAACTGCAAAATCATGATAAGGTAAGTATGCTGTTAGTAGGGGCGGTTCATAAGAGATGTTATCGGTGATCCAAACATATATGGCACGCACAAGCTCCCACTGGTTTTGCGAAATTACCCAGGTTCTCTGACAAGGACCAGATGCTCTCTGCTGCCTCCACCGGCAAGGTACGGACAGCAGCGTCTATACGACTGAAGTCGATGTCGGATCGTTCAACTGGAAGTTGATCGTGATATATTCCACGAAAGCGGGCGTGCTTCCGTCTGGCCTTCAACCTTTGAGTGTTCATCGTTAGTTCCCCAGACTGTTGATTGTGGTTTTGCCGTGCACTCCTGGGATTGCTGATCGTTCGATTATTCCTTGCTCGTGTGTAGAAAGAGACCATCGATATATGCAGATATGCAGGCGAATATTTTTTGGGGTTCAATCGTGGTGCAGCCTGTAAGCAATTAAAGAACCATCAGCACAAAACCTTTTTTCATATGCCAGCAGTATCTTATGGTTTGCGCCGATGTGCAACTTTTTTCCTTTCTTGACCAAGCCGACGAGTAATTCCAATTGTCTACATTTTCCCCGTGTAGCCAATTGTGTAGCCACTATTTTCTCTATTATCTAAAAGTTATGATCACTCATGATCACTCTTGACATGTTAATTTTTTGTTATATAATGATTTATGTAAGTCGTGAGCGATGGTAAATATCTCTAATATCTCACGTCGTCAGCCTTCCAAGCTGATGACGTCGGTTCGATTCCGATCAGGCGCTGAGAGTGAGCGGAATGGCAAAGCTTGCTTTGTCATTCCCGAACCGAAGTGACTGAAACTGTAAAGTATCAGTCGATGGCGAAGAGTCCCCGCTTTGCGGGGGCATTTTTTTGCCCTGAAGCTTTAGCGGCTTTTCCATATCCTGCCCTGCAAAATCAGAAAACCTTTATTAGCTTATCCTTTGTCGTGGATGTCGTGGTGAAAATAATAACTCCGGAAGAGGCTCAAACCACTACAGGCACGACAGGATCACGACATATTTATTGCGATTCTTCCTCTGTCGTGGTCTCCGTGGATGTCGAGGTTAAGGTTGTATTACGCCAGAAATTGGTAGACCGACATCATGGTTGCGAGGATGACAAACCCTGTGGTCATGAACTTGAACATCATGTCAAAACGCTTGTCCACGGATGTAAAACGCTCATCCATCGATTTCTGTACGGCACCAAAACGCTCGTCCATTGAACGCTGTATAGCTTCAAAACGCTCATCCATGCGTTTAAAGCCTTCCTCGATGCGGGTATCGATGCGGATTATGGCTTCACGAAACTCCGAATGTTCCCGTTCGTTCCGGTCCTGACGTACCAGGTTCTCAGTCAGCAGGGTTATATAACGGTGCAGGGAGCGTTTGTTCTTTACTTCCACCGCTTCTTCGAGTTCCTGTTCCAGAATGTCCGCCAAGGATTCCATGGTCATCTCATGTAATATACTCTGATCAGTACCATTAATACAGCGGAACATAAGCTGTTGCTTCAGGAGAGACTCGACCACAATGGGCACTACAGGAGCGCGCCATGGTTACAGATTCCTCTCTTCGTCGTGGGTGTCGTGGATTTCGTGGTTAAAATTCTTATTTTCGAAGATGTTCAAACCACTACAGTCACGACAGGACCACGACATTTTTATGGTTCTTATTCTTTCTGTCGTGGTTTAATCTTCTTCTAATACACTCCTTCAAGGTCTTCTCATTCTGCCAGCCGTCTTGCCGCCATCAAGGGCCTCGGCAAGCAGGCCGTCCGGCCCGCCCTTGACTGCGGCTGTGACGGTCCGGGGGTGTAACAAGGTAAAACCTTGAAGGAGGCTTTGCCATGGTGTATCCGGAATTGTCAAAACTCATCCTGGATTCCGCTTTTGCTGTTCACAGATCCCTCGGTCCTGGGCTGCTGGAGCTGCCCTACCACAACGCTTTGTATTACGAGCTTGCCGGTAATAATCTGCAGGTTGGCTACAACGCTCCGTTTAATGTTTGCTACCGTGGGCATACGGTAGGAGAGTATTTTGCAGACCTCATGGTAAACGGTACTGTCATTCTGGAGGTCAAGGCGGTCTCCGCCCTGGGCGTGGAACATACGGCCCAGCTGCTAAATTATCTGCATATTTCCGGCTGCAGGCTGGGCTTTCTGCTCAATTTCGCGCCTCAACGGCTGGAACTCAAGCGGCTGGTTTTGTAGGCCGGAAAGGGTAACCACGACGGGTACTACGGGAGCACGATATTGCTGAAGAACTTTATCCTTGGTAGTGGGTTCCATGAAGGTCGTGGTAATGCTTGATAGAGCTGTTGAATAGCTTTATATTATGCACTGACAGCATTGCTATCAATGGAGGGTTTTACCGTGGCTTCTTTAACGATTCGAAACCTGGATAAAGAGATAAAATCCCGGCTGCGGGTACTGGCTGCCAGACATGACAGGTCCATGGAGGAGGAAGCGCGGTGTATTCTTGGAGAAGTCCTTACCAGAGAAGAGAACGAGAAAGAAAACTCCGGGCTTGGGTCCCGTATTCACCGGAGATTTTCTGATACTGGGGGCATAGAACTCAGCATTCCGGAACGGCGAGAACCTGCACGAGCAGCGGAAATTATTGAATGATAGTTCTGGATACCAATGTGCTATCCGAACTTATGCGGCCGACCCCGAACCCAGTCGTTATTACATGGCTTGATACCCTTCCTGTCAGGGACGTTGCTTTAAGCTCGATTACTGTTTCGGAGATACTTTTCGGTATAGGTTTGTTACCGTCTGGAAAAAGAAAGGATCAACTCATTTCCGCAGCAAAGACACTCTTTGAAACTGATTTTCAGGACCGCATATTTCCTTTCGATGCCGATGCAGCTGTTGAATACGCGGCGATCGTACTTCATCGTCAAAAGTCCGGCCGCCCCATATCCATGGCTGATGGCCAGATTGCAGCAATATGCAGGGCACGGAAATGCTCGCTTGCGACCCGGAATATAAAGGATTTTGAAGGTACGGGAATAGTATTGATCGATCCTTGGGCCGAGGGGTAACAAGTTTTTCCCCATAAGACCGCGGATAACTCTTTTTACAAGGTAGAACCACGACAGGCACTGCAGGAGCACCACGGAGCCAGGGTCCCCCGTTTCCTGTGTGGTGCTTTTCGTGAATGTCGTGGTTAAAATCCTTATTTTCGAAAATGCTCAAACCACTACAGACACAACAGGACCACGACATTTTTTATGGTTCTGATTCCCTCTGTCGTGGTTTAATCTTCCTTTAATTCACTCCTTCAAGGTTTTTTCATTCTACCAGCCGTCTTGCCGCCGTCAAGGGCCACGGCAAGCGGGCCTTCCGGCCCGCCCTTGACTGCGGCTGCAACGGTCCGGGGACAAACAGGTAAAACCTTGAAGGAGGCTTTGCCATGTTGTATCCGGAATTGTCAAAACTCATCCTGGATTCCGCTTTTGCTGTTCACAGGTCGCTTGGTCCGGGGCTGCTGGAGCTGCCCTACCACAATGCTTTGTATTATGAACTTGCCGGTAATAATCTGCAGGTTGGCTATAACGCTCCGTTTAATGTTTACTACCGTGGTTATACGGTAGGGGAGTATTTTGCAGACCTCCTGGTAAACGGTACTGTCATTCTGGAGGTCAAAGCGGTCTCCGCACTGGGCACTGAACCTTCAGCCCAGCTGTTAAACTACCTGCATATTTCAGGCTGCAGGCTGGGTTTTCTGCTCAATTTTGCCCCTCAAAGGCTTGAGTTTAAGCGGCTGGTTTTGTAGGCCGGAAAGGGTAACTACGACGGACACTACGGGAGCACGATATTTCTGAAGACTTTATCCTTGGTAGTGGTTTCCGTGAAAGTCGTGGTCTGAAAATTAAGTCAGAAGAGGTTTAAACCACTACATTCACGACAGGAGCACGACAGATTTATGGTTCCCGTTTCCTTTGTAGTGCTGGTAGTGGATATTGTGGTTCCTGTTTCACCGCGCTATTCCCACTAATAATCAAGAATATGCCATCCCGCAGCGATGTTTTTATCCTTCTTCTTTTCATCTGAGAGATAGACCTTAATGTTGATGTCAGGTTTTTTTATTGACGCACGGCGATAGAGAACATACAGTTTTACCAGACGTGATCTGCCTTCCGGCTTGCTGCGTCCGGAAAAAATAGCCACAGGAGGAATCCTGCGTTATGCAATCCGAAAACCCGAATAATCTTCTTCTTGATTCCAGAGTAAAAGGCGGCATTTTCGGCCTTGCTATAGGCGACGCTTTGGGGGTGCCCGTCGAATTTATACATCGGGAGAAAATAACCCGTTCCCCGGTACGCGGCATGCAAGGATACGGGACCCATAATCAGCCCCCGGGGACCTGGTCCGATGATACCTCAATGGCACTGTGTATTCTTGAGTCAGTCACCAAAATAGGCTGGAACATTGACGACCAGGCAATGCGTTTTGTCCGCTGGTACAAAGAAGCGCATCTGACCGCCCATGATGCTGTTTTTGATATAGGGATAGCGACAGCACAGGCTATTGATCGTATAGCAGCCGGGTACGCACCACTTGAAGCGGGAAGCAGGGATGAAAACTCTAACGGCAACGGATCGCTGATGCGCAGCCTGCCGGCCGCCGTCTACTGCGCGGTTACCTGCGGTGATGAAAAGTTGGTGGAAGAAGTCGCGAACTCATCGGCCATCACCCACGCCCATCCCCGGAGCAGACTGGGCTGCGTTATCCACGCGTTTTTAATCTCAGAGCTGCTGAAAAGTAAGCGGATCGATGCCGCCCTCATCGGGGCGGCCAAACGGGTTGAATCGGTGCTTGAATCCTGTATTCTTTTTTCCGACATGAAGCAGGAGCTGCAGCACTATCATTCCATACTGTATGACAACCTGGAACTCGCTGAATCGTCCGAAATACGGTCAAGCGGATACGTGGTAGACACCCTGGAAGCAGCGGTCTGGTGTCTTCTTACAAGTTCAGGCTTTGAAGAATGCGTCCTCAAGGCAGTGAACCTGGGGGACGATACGGACACGGTGGGCGCGGTTGCAGGAGGCCTTGCAGGAATTTACTGGGGGTATGAAAGTATTCCGTCTGAGTGGATTGAAACTTTGGCGAAGCATGAGATGATCGGGGCGATGGCGGAGGAGTTTGTTGGTGTTTTAAACTGTTCTCAGTAAATGATACTTCATTTGCGTTAGGAAAATCCCCTAATCATTTCGTTATACTTAACTTTATAAGTTCAGAAAGATTACTCTTTCTTTTATAAAGATACTTCATTTTCATTGACTTAATAGTGGACAGTTGAATTACAGCATATTAGTAGTGTATTGTCATCTTGTGGGAACTACAATCAAGGATATGGCTAGAATTTTAGGTGTTTCTCATTCTACAGTATCGCGTGCACTTAGAGATAGTCCTGAAATTGGTCCTTTGATGAAGCAGAAAGTACGAGATTTGGCGTTAAATCTAAACTATCGCCCTAATGCTTTTGCTCGTAATTTAGTTCGGCAAAAGTCTGAACATATTGGAATTATTATCCCAGATATAGAAAATCCTTTTTATGCTTCACTATGCAAAAGAATTATTCGGTTCTTTGAAAATAATAATTATAAAACAATAATCTGCAATTCTGATCGTGATACAACTAAAGAAAAATCTCACATTGAATACTTAGAAGAATTACAAGTTGCTGGCATTTTAATGGTTCCCGCCGATGTTAATCAGGAATCTTTTATGCATTTAACTACTTCCGGGGTGCCCTTAGTTCTAATTGATCATGACGGTACAAAAGAAAAAATTGATTCCGTAATGGGAAATAACTTCATTGGTGCATGTATAGCGGTAAAACATTTGATATCTTTGGGTTATACCAAGATTGCGCATATTTCCGGACCAGAAAATGCTGATCCTAGTCTTGCTCGTTTGAAAGGTTATTTACATGTTGTATCAGAATTTTTTTCAACTGATTTCGAACCTATTATTATACATTCTGACTCGACATTTACTGGAGGCTATGAAGCTTCTAAATCGTTGTTTTCAGGTAAATATGATTTTGATGCGGTCTTCACGGTAAATGACGTTACAGCTCTTTCTCTATTACAGGTCGTAAATGAACGCGGATTGAGAGTGCCATATGATGTTTCCGTTGTTGGTTTCGATGATATTTCTATGGCTCGTATGGCATCTGTTCCTCTAACAACTATGCGACAAGTACCAGAAGACATAGCACGCGAGGCCGGTAACATTTTATTGGATAAAATGCAAACAGGCTACTCTGATTCTCAGAGAAACATCTTTTTAACCCCAGAGTTAATTATCCGAGACTCCTGTGGTTCTAAATTAAGAGTATGACTAATTTTGGTAAATTCACAGATAGACTTTAAAAGTTATTGTCTTATCCTATATTATATTCTTCCTACCGCTCCAAAGTTAACCAACAATTGGCCAACAATTTCTTTAGTTCCTAATTCTATCTTTTGACAAATCTTCTTCTCAAATTCGTCAGCAGCATCGCCTGTCAATAGCATTTCTTTTACTGGCGCCAAGATCTTACGGAAGTCAATTTCATGAGAATTCTCCTGTAAATATGTAAATATTTTTGATTCTATATTTCCTTTGTTCTTTTCCGACATTATTAATTCTCTTATATTTCGTGTTATGCTTAACCTCATGTCAGTGTCTATATTTATTTTCCCAACTCCCTCTTTTATAGCGCTTTTTAATTCATCGACATCTATACCTTCTGCTTTCACAAGATCGCCACCATTTTTATTGATATCTTCGACAATATACTTGGGAACAGTTGAACTACCGTGAGAAACAAGAACTGTACGTAAACCTGAGTGTAGCAGGTTCTCTCTTGCAGCAGTAATTATCTCTTTTCTAAGCTTTACATTACTCCCTTTATTTACCCCATGCTTTGTGCCAAAAGATAGGGCCAAACAATCAATTCCAGTTTTTTTTACAAAATCTGTCACCAACATAGGGTTTGTATATGTGCTTGTTTCAGAGAAAATATTCTCTTCTTCGCCTGCTAAAATTCCAAGTTCCGCTTCAACAGTAACATCGTAAGGTTTAGCTAACCTCTTAACTTCTCGAGTGATGTCAACATTTTCTTTATATGGTAGATTTGAAGCATCAATCATAACAGATGTAAACCCATTCTCTATCAGCATTTTAATGGTATCTAAGTCTTTTACATGGTCAGCATTTAAGGCTACAGGAATGGAATACGCATGTTTCAATTTCTCAATCATCGATATAACATTCTTTGCACCAAACTCTTTTTCATCTAAAGTTGAATTGTTCATATCCTTTGCTGAACCTAGAAAACTAATTGCTATCATACCTATCTGAATGATCGCTGGAGTACGAAAAACTTCATGAATATCAAGTGCAGCTTTTAACTGTTGAAAACATGTAATGTTAAAAGCACCATGCGCATATCGTTTTTCAATAGTGGGTTCAAGTATTTGGTACATCGGTACAAGGTTCATATTTACTCCATTTCTTTTTGATCAGGATAGGGACATCTTTTCTTTTTTTATAGTAAATTCTTGGACTTCTTCGAGAGTTGGAATCCCTTTTTGTCCTCCAACAGTTTGACAATTTATAGCGGCACAGGCATTAGCAAATCGTACCGTTTTTTTTAGATCATATCCCTTCCATAGAGCGAATATAAAAGCGCCATGAAAGACGTCACCTGCCCCCGTTGAGTCTATTACATTTACCTTATAAGCAGGTATATTTTCGATACCATCTTTTTTTATTATGTAAGATCCCTTCTCGCCACAAGTCACTATTAAAGCTTTGTTACCATTCTGCAGCAACGATTTCCCAGCCTCGATTGGGTCGCTAATATTTGTGTATGAACATAGAAAAAGCTCAGACAAGACTGGGTAATCAATATATTTTAAATACTCAGTTAACCTTGGATCACGATTTTTAGGACTCAAATCTGTTACAGTCACAATATTCATTTTCCTAGCTTTTATTGCTGCCTTTAGCGCTGTCTCAAAGAAGAACCCATCAAATAGCATATGCGAAACATTCTCATAATTTATTTTATTTATGTTCAAATTTGATAGTCCATTAACACCTTTATAATGTATAAAGCTTCGTCTTCCTGTAGAGGAATGTATTAATACTAAAGTGACTGCACTTCTGTTTTCATTGCTAATCATTACATTGTCGCATTTAATACCAAACCTATTAAAGTTTTCTAAATGAGACATTCCTTCGGTATCATTACCGATTGCACTAATAATTTCTGTATCAGCTCCCAGTTTCGCAGCTGTTACCAATCCAGTTGCAACCATTCCACCTTGTTGGACTTGATATTCTTCAATGTATTCCACTTCCTCCCAAGCTGGCATATTTGGTATTACTGAAAGAATATCGTATGCGATTCCACCGAGTCCTAAAATCCGTTTCATTTAGTTCAGTCCTTTCTTATCCCTATTGCTTTACGGCACCAGCGACCAAGCCGCTCTTAAAAGACTTTTGAGCTATGAAGTACAAGAAAAATGTCGGAATAACTGATAGTGTGGCGGCTGCCATTAAACGTCCCCAGGCAAAATCATCTTCGACAATCCATTGAACTATACCTGCTGGTATGGTCATGCTTTTTGAGCTAGTCACAAAAACAAGGGCATATAGGAATTCGTTCCAACAAAGGGTAAAAGAATATAGAGCAACTACTGCAATGCCAGGCAACGATAGTGGTACAAAAATTTTGGTTAGTATTTGAGGTTTTGTACAACCATCCAATACAGCAGCCTCATCTAGACTTTGAGGAATAGTTGAAAAATAGCCATAGAGCATCCATGTACAAAAGGGAATAGTAGCACTTAGGTACGAAACTATTAATGCATATAGAGTATTTTGTATACCTGCCCTTGTTATTAAAAAGAATAAAGGGATGAATAAAATAGCAGCAGGTATTAAATAACTTGCTATTATGCTTCTTGCAATAAAGATCCTCCCTGGAAACTTTAAGCGAGTAATTGCATAAGCACTCATGGTAGAAAAAACAATTGAAAACAATGTTACAGTCACACCTACAATCATAGAATTCTTCATATACTGAATAAAGTTTCCACGATTTATTACATCTTGAAAGTTCTCAAGACTCCAGTTTTGTGGAAAAATCGTTACATTTCCTGCATAAAAATCTGCAGAAGGTCTAAATGCCGTAAAAAGAATCCATATAATGGGAAAAACAGCCCAGAGGATACATATAATGACCAATAACAAAAATAAAATTTTCCTTACCGCATTGTATTTCTTGTAATCCATAAACTCTTCCTTCTAACCAGAATTAATCATTTTTTAGCATGGTGCGAGTAAGGTACACAGTTAATACTGCAAAGACTGGAATTGCGGTAATTGAAACTGCCGACGCAAGAGAAATATTTCTCATTTCTATGCCATATTTAAAAGTTAGAGTAGAAAGTATGTGAGTCATACCACCTGGACCACCACCAGTCATTGAATAAACATACTGAAATTGATTAAAAGTCCATATAAATGACAGTAACATCGTTGTTATGATGATGTTAGTTAAACTTGGAAGGGTAATATAAAAGAACTTGTGTATTTTATTTCCCCCATCTATTTCTACCGCTTCATAAAGTTCCTTTGGTATTGTTACTAACCCAGCCAAAAGCATCATTGTATAAAACGGATAACCTTGCCAGGTCGCAGCTATAATCACACTAATCATTGCGAACCTTGGATCAGAAAGCCAGTATATAGGTTCACTAGCTAAGCTATATTTAGCTAAAAGGATATTAAAAAAACCATTATAATCATCAAAGATCCAGCGCCATGTTAACGCGGCAATATATGGAGAGATCGCCCAGGGTAAAATAATCAAAACCCTGACAGCACCCTTGAATGGAAAATTAGCATTTAGCAAAATAGCAGTTATTAGACCAATAAAAAACTTTAAAATAACTGAAGAAAAAGTATAGTAAAATGAATTACCAAAGGCACGCCAAAATTCAGCACTTTGAAATAATGTATAGAAATTTGATAGACCGATAAAATTCCCCTGACCACCCAAGCTCTTATTTGTAAAAGAGATCCAAATTGCTGTTAAAAATGGATATAATATAACCAGCAATAAAATAGTTATTGTTGGTAGAATGAATAGATACGCAGTACGTATATCGCGGTACCTTTGTATTTCGAACAAATTTCTTGGAACAGATGGAATTACCATTTTTTTCCCCGATATCCATAATTTGGCAAAGTCGATTTATAAAAATCGACTTTGCCATAATCGAAAACTTTTCTATAATTTATAAAGTCAATTTTTTTAAAACTTTGCTGCTATTTCTTTAAAGGCTTTATCTGCGTTTCTTACTGCCTCTTCTGGTGACATACCGCGTACTAT
This sequence comes from Marispirochaeta aestuarii, assembly GCF_002087085.1. Taxonomy (NCBI): domain Bacteria; kingdom Pseudomonadati; phylum Spirochaetota; class Spirochaetia; order Spirochaetales; family Spirochaetaceae; genus Marispirochaeta; species Marispirochaeta aestuarii. The sequence continues at coordinate 244,487 of NZ_MWQY01000003.1, forward strand.
CATATCAGAAAATGCTTTTGTAAGGATTCGCTGAACAAGCATTTCTGAAGCAGCGGCACTTGCTGGTCCCTTATAACCAACAACTTTAGCCTCTTCCAACATTTTACCTAAGTCTTCGAATTTCGGGTTGCTATTCCAAAAGGGTGTATCTATTAAATCCCTATATACAGGCAGATAGCGCGATCCGGCTGATTCAATTATTTTATTATAATTATCAACCTGATAAAGGTATCTCAATGCATCTTTTGCCAGCTCATGCTTTTTAGAGTCTTTCGGTAGTGACACCGCCCAACATGCAGTTAGATTTGCACGTGTTCCTCTGGGGCCAGCAGGCATTCTCGAGAGTACCGTATTTTCATGCAAAGTATCATCATTTTCTTTTATCCATCTGTAAACACTACCAGGATTGATAATGAATGCTGTTTGCTTCATCTGGTATGCCTGGTTATTACTACTATCATTCCAGGTAGTAGCGCCCTTGGGGATCGTTTCATCCTCTTCATACATTTTTTTAATTAGTCTAAATACCTCTAAAGTTTCCGGTGAATTAAAAACAACTTGTCCATTTTCATTAAAAATATACGAATCGAAAGCCCACATGATTATTCTTGTTGAGAATTCTGTATCATTTATTTCGGAAAGAGGATGTCCAAAAGCTGGTATGTTGTATTTTTCCTTAATTTTAACAGAAATCCTCGCGATATCATCCCAAGTTTGTGGGAGTTCTTCACCAACACCCTTTACTAAATCCTCTCGGACATAGAAAAAATAGATATCATTCTGAAACGGAACACCATACAGTTCATCTTCGTGTTGAAGTACTGGGAGAACTCCATCGAACATTCCACCACCACGTTTATTAAGCTCTTGAAAGAAATCATCCAATGGTGTGAGGACTCCTTGCGTTGCATAATACTTACAAAAATCTCCATCGAAAGTAATAACATCGGGAACATTCCCAGTTTCAAAAGCAGCAGCGAATTTCTCTTTTTGAACTTCTGAGGTGATTGTCGTGTATTCTACTTCTACGTTGTTCTGCTCACCCCATTCCTTGAGAATTTCTTCGATTAACTCATCGGTTGCCCTGTCCTGCGCTTGCTTACCCCAGAAAACAAGTGTTTCTTTATCTGATTCCTCTTGTCCTCCAGCAAAAAGCAAACCCATCGCAATTATTACGACTAGACATACTGTTAATAACTTCTTCATCCTGGTTTCCTCCTTGGATTACGGACACGTGTCCGTTAGTGAATTTATGGTAAACGCAAACGTGTGCGCTGTCAAGAAATAATTTTATTAGTTTTAAATACATTTTTACCGCTGGATAGTGTAAATCACTCCTCAAACCCGAAATCGTCGAACTTCAGCACATTACAGTTCTCTGCGATAACCCGGCGTTTTTCGTCGCTTAACCCATCCGGAACATGGACATCTATGTCGAGGTTTATTTTTACTTCAGATCCAACAATACTCGTGAGGTGCTGCAGCACTTCTTCCGAGATTTTTCCAATTTCCCGGGAGATATGCAGGGGGTCGATTTTTTTATGGGCATAAAAACGCCGCTGCGGATTATCCACAGTGATGTGCTCAGCTGGTCTGGCTGTTGTATCGTGATTATTTGCAGCTTCACCGCTGCCATGGGGAGTTGTACCCGGTTCCGGGTATGCTGAAGGAGCATTATTCTTAGGTTCAGATTCGGCTGCCTTCAACTGCTGTACTGCTGCTGCGGCCTGAACAACAATCCCTCTCTCCGTATTTATTGAAACCACCCTGCCTGCCTTCAAGCCCTGATAGCGCTGAGCGTTATCATCGTAGCTGTCGGCATAGGCAAAACCGTCGCGTTCCCATTCGGGCAAGGCTATTCCGTCGATTACTGCGTTTTCAAGGACCTTTACGCTGGTAACTCTAGGAAGGTAGGGATAGGTAAAAAAATACTGAATCAGGTCCTTAACAGGAACATGAGAGCCTTTCCAGAGAGGGATTCGATCAAGGTCGATTTTCAGGTTCGATCCGCCCATTTCAGCTTGCAGGATTCCTTCGGTACGCAGTTTTTTCGACAGACGTACTGCAAGGGCTTCACTGCCCTGCAAACGGTACTCCGTCAGTTCTATACTTTTCTTTGGATCCTCCTGGTACGGGACAAGGGCCCAGCAGAAGGTTTCCGGAATTTGCAGCTGTACTGTGCCTGCACATGAATCACGCTGTTCCTCCGCCTGCCGTATCTGATCAGGGGTCAAATTCAGCGAAACCCTGTCATCAAGAATGCTCTGCCAGGCAAGGTATATTCGCACCGCCTTGTTAAGATCGACATTGCGGCTTTGATCCGCAGCCAGAAATACCAACGCGTTTCGGTAAATACGGGGTGCGTTGCCCCGGGAATTGAGGATCTCTTCAGCCTTTTCACGAGCGGAAGAGGCCGCATCTCCTTTCAGGTGGGTGTTGTCGGTACTCAGCACGACCAGTCGGGTCGACATTTCATCGAAGATATCGGCTCCGCCCTGGGGAAATACGTGTACCTTCTGAAAACCACCGGTATCAGAAGCAGCAAGCTCAATCCGCCGCTGGATCTCTTTCCACACATCATGGGAATCGATCTGCCCCGCCCTTCCCTGGGCTATTTTTCGAACTGTGGGCTGGGTGGAATACCAGTAGCGGCGGTTATCAACATAGAGGTAGGTTGCGTTATCCGCCAGCCTGCGCAGGGCATCTCCAAAGGTGGAGACGGCCTCACCGGGCTGGACGCAGCCGAGTTTTATTTCCTGTTCATCAATGCCCCGTTGAGCTGCGTGCTGGATCGGGGCGGATCCAAGGTAGATGGTCCGGGCCACCCTACGTACAGCGGAGTATCTTCCCAGATTGGTATTCTCTGAATCAATTTTTCTGGGCAGGGACTGGTCTCCATCCACATCATGGTCAATAACCGGTTTCCAGTTGTCCTCCAGATAACGGGTCAGCTCACTCTTTACGTCAGGATCATCTATGGGGATGGTGGAGGGCATTATCAGCAGACTGCGGTCATCCTTTTCCCAGAGAGAATAGATTACCGTCGCCATAAGGCGCAGCACACCCCGGGTCCTTTGGAAGCGATCGAGGGTGGACCAGGTGTTATAGAGCTTGTCGAACAGGTCTGGATGAACGGGATATGCCCGCTTGATGCGTTCCCTGTAGTCGACCTCCTTACACTCCGGGGGAAAATCCTGACTCTGGTCAAGATACATGTCGGAAAAGGCCCTGGCAACGGCATCGAGGGCTTTATGGTCCAGCACGCGGCGAAAGAGCCTGCGGCGTACAATCTCAAAGCCTTCCTCCGCGGTCGCAGGACTCCAGGGGGTATGCACGCGACCGATGGCATTCTTCAGCCGGTCAAGGGCGGCCTGCCCGCCTTTCCCCCCGATTTCGTTATCCGAGGCCGGCACACTGACTACAAGAAAGGTATTTTTCGCGTTCTTGGCAGACTCGCTCAAGGTCTGGGCAAAGGTAAACTGGGTATCGAAGGTCCCCGACGGCAGAGTGTCTACATCGTAGAACTGCCGGGCATAGGCAACCCACTCATCCACCAGGATCAGGCAGGGTGAATAGGCATCGAAGAGCTCCTTTAGGGCATCCCCGGGATTAGTCGAAGTGGCATCGGATTCGGCTATCATGGCATAGGCATCCCTGCCGCCAAGCTGCCAGGCGATCTCTCCCCAGAGGGTATTCACCACGGTTCCATCAGCTTTTTTGTCGGGTTTGCCGGGAGGGATTTTATTCCCGACGATTACTGCCCGGTTTACTTTTTTAGGGACTTCTATCCCCAGCTCCTTGACCAGGGAGTCAGCCCCGGCCAGTTCCGAGGCAGCGATGCCGGAAAAGAGATGATAGAGGGCCAGCATGGAGTGGGTCTTACCACCGCCGAAGTTGGTCTGCAGTTCCACCACTGGGTCTCCACCGTTCCCGGAAATACGCTTCAGTCCGGTTTTAAGCAGTTCATTGAGACCTTCAGTAATGAAGGTCCTGCGAAAAAATTCCCTGGGGTCCAGGTATTCTCCCGAGCCCCTGCCAAGATACACCTCCCAGAGGTCGGCGGCAAACTCGGCCTGGTTGTAGTTGCCCGAGGCAACATCCTTATGGGGCTCGATTACCTCCCGCCAGGGTTTAAGACCGGAAGCCGTTTCTGTTTTTACCTTAACGGTAACCTTCTTCCGTGCTTCCTTGCGGGCCTGCTCGTTAAACCGGATCCGTAGAAGATCCTGTTTTTCCGTATTTATCGCCCCTGATGCCGGAGAAGCAATGGATTCCAGGAGCAGGCCGATGCTGTCGAGGGCCCGATAGGCTTCGTCCGTGGAAAAAGGCTGCTGATGGGCCCACTGATTGCGGGCATCCTTGATCTGGAAAACCAGGCTGCGATCGCTGCGCCCCAGAACATCGGAGAAGACCTCGTTCCAGCGGACCTGCATAATCGTCAGAAGCACCTGGATATCCCAGCTGGCAGGGTCTTCGCTTATGGAACCGCCGTACTGGTTTGAGCTGAATATGGCGGCAATATCCTGAAAATAATTTTTTCCCAGCTTTGTCCGCACCTGGCGGAACACAAAGGGTGTAAGTTCCCTGTTCAGTGTATCCAGGGCTTTTCCTACCCGTTCTGCATTACTCAACGCCATCTTTTACCTTCCTGTTATACGCTATGAAAAAAGTTCCTGTTGGGTTTCCCGGCCCTTGTAGACTGCAGCCAGCCGTTCAATCTCGCTCCAGCTGGTTATAAGCCCGTTGTAGGCAAGGCCGTCACTGGTCCAGTTTTTGCGTTCGCAGATCGAATAGAGCAGGTATGCAAGCTCCCGGGCGGCATCCGCCTTCTGCGGTCCGACGGCATGAAGTACCCGGGCGGCGGCCTCCTCCCCTTTTTTCTGCAGCTTCCTGCATAGGTGCTGGGTCACCATCCAGACCGGTACACCGGTATCGGTAAAGGCTTCCCAGTCCGGGTCCAGGTCGTCCCGGCTGACAAGCTGCACCTTGCCTTTACCGGAGACCACAATCCCCTGGGCGGCTACATCCGCTACGGTAATGTCCTTGGCGTTGGCCAGCTGTTCGGCAACGCCATAATCAGCCTCCTGAATGCCGTACTGCTGGAACCAGACGACAGCCCAGCGGGTAAAGCGGTCGAAATCAGCCTCCTGTTCATTCAGGATTTCGTCCAGGACCTGATTAATAAGCCCCAGGGCGACCCTGACCGTCATTGCAGAACCGTCGGATTCCAGTACCCGGTGATGGCGGGAGAAGACCGCCATCCCCGGCCCGATGGCCGACTGGGCCAGGTCCACCGGGGCAATGTTCCCCGCCTGAAAGGCCCGTAATCCCTGGGGGAGCTCGGAACGCAGAATGCGGATAAAATCGCTTCGGCGGATGTCCGGGGCGGTCTCGTCCCGCTTGCGGCAGACCAGGACAATGGAGGAAGCCAGGGCGTTTGTGCCGATACCAACTGCCCTGTTCGCCATCTCGGTGCGCATGGGCCAGGTGCCGATTATCTGGAACCCCGTCTCCATTAAAGCGTTGAGGATCGTCTCCCAGCCGGTGGAAACGGGCAGCCCCGCCCTGTCGTTTTCGGTGGTCTCCGCCTGCTTGAAGGCATAGTAGACAGTAAGGGGATAGTCGTGGTGCTGATACTCGGCTATACGGCCGAAAACCCTGGTCAAACCGGTCTCGAAAAAATCTTTGGCCTTCTGTTTGCTGCCGTCGAAGCGGTAGGGGGTTGCCACGAGTTCCTCCGCCTTGGGGACCAGCATTGTCTGAAACAGGGAGGGGAATACCGATTTCAGGCTGCGCCGCAGCCATACGTAGAAAAAGTCGGAGAGGTCGGCATAGCCGATGTTATCGTAATAGGGCGGATCTGTTGAGAACATCATTTTTGCAGGAGGCTTAATGATCTCAGCATTTTTCTGCGAAGCTAAGCCAGTCTTTTCACTTGGTATATTATCGAACGCTTTTATCATACGTTCAAAAAGATTATTAAAACTTCCTGAAGAATTACAAAAAGGATTGGATTCCGCGTAATCCCAGACCATGGGAATTGCTTGCCTTGAGAATGTATTTCTTAACTGTGTATTCCTAGCATGCCAACTACAAATAGTACTTTGATGATTTGCTAATTGATCTACTAAAAACGCCAGATACACCGCCACCGCGTCGGCGTAGGCAGTAGCCCCGGAACCGCCGGCCTCAAAGCCCGTGCCGTCGTCCTCCATTCCCGCGGCCCGGGCATCCGTCAGAACCTTTTCCCTGGCTTCTGTTACAAGATCGCTAAAGGTGGTAAGGGCCAGGAGCTGGCGGGGGGTGAAGAGGTCTGAGAATGAGGTCATTCCGTAATTTGGAGTTTTAAAATCCCTGGGATTATGCGGTAAATCCCATTCAGGTTTCCATTCACTTCTTATCCCATCGAGTGCACTTATTTGAATATTTGAAGGTTCAATATATATTCTACCACCAGGCCCTTCAGCTACAATGGCTAACATTCGGCTATCAAGCTTTTTCTGCTTCCCTTCCAATCTTATGTACTTAAGTGTTGCAGTAGTACCACATGCCAGACAACGACCTCCATTCCTACCAGCAGTACCTTCTATTTCCTTTGATTTCCCTTTCTTTATAAAAAACTTGATTCCTCTATTAGCTGAATTTACGGTGTATCCTATGTGTACTTCTTTGCCTTTCTTTGTTGAAAGATCAAAAGACCGAATAAGCGGCATCTCTGCACCACACCCAGGATTGGGACACTTAACTGTGCGCGCCCAGAGCCAGGCGATAACCGTAGCCTCACCGCCTCCCTCCTCTTCCGGCAGTTTTACCTTGGGATAATATTTCCCAATACGGCGATAGGCTTCATCCCGCATCCACTGTCCGTAATGGCGCACGTCCTCTGCAAGGCCGCGGCTTCCCGTCCAGCGCTCGGCAAAGAAACCCGCATCCCTGCCCGCATGGACCGGGGGCCTGTTCGCAAAGCGCGGCGGGATTTCTATCATGGCCTTGTTGATCATTACCGCTACAGGGTTCAGATCGCTGGCGAATGCTTCCAGCCCCAGCCGCTGGGCTTCCAGGGGAATCGCCCCTCCGCCGGCAAAGGGGTCGTATACGGCTGGAGGGTTTCCACCGGTGTTTTTCGCGATTTCGTCCATTACCTTCGCAAGGACTTCAGGATTATTGGAGTTCTCCCAGGTAACCAGCTCTTCGATCAATCCAAAGAGCCGCTCCCGCTCTTGCTCCTGTTCTTTTTCCGTGGGAAACTTATCCGGATGGGATGAAGGGTCGTCAACGATAGACGCGAACAGTACAGCCCGTGCTGCCGCCAGGGGACGCCGAGCCCACCAGAGATGCAGGGTCGAGGGATGGCCGTGCCGGATTGATTTTTCCCGTACGCTGGCGCTGTTTATCGCATCCAAGGGGAGTGCTACTTCTATCAGTTTCTTCTTCATCCATTCATCCTTATGCTGATCATGGCCGGATCTTCCGCCCTCTCAAGAAGCTTCTTGATTCGCAGCTGTTTGCCCGCATCCGCCCAGTCCGGTTCCTTTTCGAAGGGCCTGCGGATATAGTATGGCCCGTCGCAGGTCACTCCTGCAACGCGTACGAGGGCAAGAATAAAGTTCTCGCTGGCGTTGAATCCCTGCAGCACCTCGTTATGGGTCACAGTAAGCTCCTGTGCATCCTGTGCCCGCCCCTTTACCTCGATAAGCAAAAGGGTGCCTGTTTCAGGGTCCCTGGACTCAATGTCCCAACCCCTGTTATCGGCACTTACATCAACGGGAATACGCCCGGCCTTTTGCTCGGCAATCAAGACCTGCTGCATAGCCAGGAGTTCTATGCGTCTGCGGCCTTCCTGATCGGGCTTTGTTATCGTACCCCTTTCCGGGTACAGTGCAGCTGCAGGGACAACAAGGGCGGCGGCGAGAACATTGGGAGCAAGAGGGGTCAGCAATCGTTGATTTTCCAGTTCAGCCTCCCGCTGCTCCAGACGCCGGGACAGCTCATCCGCCCGATCAAAAGCTTTGCGGGAGTTTATTTTGGCGTTCTTCTTACCCGCGTTCTCCGCCAGTTTTAGCTGCTGTCCCTTGTTGTCCCAGTACATAATCTCCCTGGTTAGACGTAATCGCACCTGGGTGTGGATTTTCCGTATCATATCTTCCCGCCTGGACTTTATCTCATCCATGTGCGCCGGAATCAGCTCTGTTATGGCGTAGCTTCTGGAGAGCTCCTCTACATTCATCGCACCGAGAAAGTCACCGAACATCTCCAGGGCCTGGTTCCGTTCCGTATCATCTGCAGCCCGCAGATCCAGGTAAGGAGCAGGTCCAGCGGAAGATGGATTACCCTCATGGTCAAACCGAACGAACTCCATTCTGCGGGAAACAATCGTTTTTCCGCCTGACGGACGCCGGGTCCCGTCGGCAATGGAGTGGTCCAGATATACCAGGAGACCTGTATCCGATGCTTCGTCCCGTTCGTCGATAAGTACCGCCCCCTCCTTGAAAAGATGGCGGTTCTGCTGCAGCACCAGGTCTATTATTGCGGACAGAAGCGGGTGCCCCGGAGCAATGAACTCGGCATCCGGCTTCCCGGGTAAATGGACCATCTTCCGGTCAAAACAGATGCGTTCGTATCTTCGCAGAACGGAACTGCGGCTGCCGATAATCCTGTCCTGGTTCCGAATTGCGGCGGGTACATGGTTTATCTGGTAGCGCTTTTCTTCCCGCTTGCGTACATCGCCCCCCAGACTTGAAAAAGCCCGCAGAAAAAACTCGCGGATAAAATGGGGCTGCAGCTTACGGGCCCGGGCACGTTCCATCATATCCCGGATTTTTTCCACGGTGCTTGTGGCCAGAACATCCTGACTTAAAGCACGTTCCGCCAGGATCTTCTGAAGGTCTCCGTGTTCAAAGGGATGGTCTATTTTTTCATAAATCCGGTTACGCACCTCAGGGCGGTCTCCGTCTCTGATCGCTTCTATCAGAAGGTCCCGCAGGGCATTTCCCCGCAGGATATCCCCCAGCACATCGAACACCTGGTCTCCCAGGTCCTCTTTCTGCTTTTCAATCTTGCTCAAAAGACGGAAAAAGACGTCTCCCTCCCTTGTCTCAAAGGCAACAAGGTTCCAGAGATGACACACCTCGGTCTGACCTATACGATGGATCCGTCCGAAACGCTGTTCCAGGCGATTCGGATTCCAAGGCAAATCGTAATTGACCATCAGATGCCCGCGCTGCAGGTTAATTCCTTCTCCAGCGGCGTCCGTGGCCAAAAGAATATGCACATCAGGATCATTGCGAAACAGGTTCTCCGCCTTTTTCCTCTCCTGGCGGAGCATCCCGCCGTAGATGCTTACAATCGACTCGTCGTTCCCGATACTGGTTTTAAGCTTCCCCTCGAGATATGCCAGTGTATCCCGGTGTTCCGTAAAGATGACCAGTTTGCGTCGGGTTCCTTCCGGGGTAAACATCTGGGGATTATCCTGTAGGATACTGGAAAGCTCTTGCCACTTTTTATCATGTCCGTTGTCCAAGAGCTTCCTGGCCTGTTTTTCCAGAGCCGAAAGAACGATAATCTCCTTTTTAAGCTCCTCTATACTGCGCGAGGCGGACGCACGGTCAATCAGCTGGTCCTCAAGCTCCTCCGCCTCTTCTCCGGTAAAATCATCAAGATCCAGCTCTTCATCCAGGTCAGATCCTAAAACATCATCGGAATCCTCTGCAATGGTAAAACTCCTATGGAGGAGTTCCATTTCACGAAGCTTATCTTCCAGACGTTCCCGCCTGCGGTGCAAGGAACGGTAGATCGCGGCAGGACTGGATGCAAGACGGCGCTGCAGAATAGTCAGAGCAAAACCGATGTTTCCTTTCCGGCCCTGATTAATGATCTTCTCTGCCCGATTGAACTGCTCCCGTACATAGCTGGTAACCCCTTCGTAGAGGAGTACTTCTTCATCGGACAATCGATACTGTACAGTGTAGGCCCTCCGCTCAGGGAAAAGACGGGTCCCGTCCATTTTGACAAGCTGTTCCTTGACCAGTCGCCGCATCAGGTCAGAAGCTTCAACGGAACCATTGTTCTTTCTGGGTTTGCCCTCAAAACGATCGGCATCGATCAGAGAGAGAAAAAGCTGATAGTCTTCCTCTTTTCCGTTATGTGGCGTTGCTGTCATGAGCAGGAAATGCCGGGTAAGATTACTCAGCATCTGCCCCAGGCGAAAGCGCTTTGTATATTTTACTTCGTTCCCAAAAAATGTTGCCGACATTTTATGGGCCTCATCACAGATTATTAGGTCCCAATCACTTACCTTCAGTTTATCCTGCAGGTCCTCATCCCGGGAAAGCTTATCCAGACGGCAGATTACAAGATTGTTTTCAAGGAACCAGTTCCCTGTTCTCGAAGACTGCAGTTTATCGTTTGTGAGAATCTCAAAGGGCAGGGAGAACTTCTCATCAAGTTCATCCTGCCACTGCTCCACAAGACTTCCAGGACAGACAACCATGCAGCGCTGGACATCGCCACGCATCATGAGTTCCTTGATCAGCAGTCCCGCCATGATTGTCTTTCCCGCTCCAGGATCATCGGCAAGCAGAAAACGCAGGGGCTGCCGCTGGAGCATGTGTTCGTACACTGCGGAAATCTGGTGAGGCAAAGGATCCACATCGCTGGTATTAACAGCAAGCAAAGGATCAAACAAGTAAGCCAGCTGTATGCGCATGGCCTCGGAGGCGAGGATAAACTTCTCGGACTCCGCTGTAAAGCTCCACAGCCGGGCCCCCTCCACCAGCGATAGATCCTGTTCCTGGGAACGATACACGAGCTGGGTCTCGGTGTATCCGTCATCATCCCGCCAGGTCAGCTCGACGACATCACTTCCATGCCAACGCGCCTGGATGATTTCTACAGCACCATTGTGCTGTAGACCACGGATTCTGCTGCCGACTTTCAGTTGTTCAAGCGTCATGGGTAGAATGTCTCATTGTAAATTACGCGAACTGACAGTCAGGCTGAATTGTGTATCAGAAGGCTCCTCGGAGAATCTGACTAAACAGATCCCTTTAATCTCGTAGGCAGAGATTGAGTTTTCATGGGGATCAAGAAAATCCTTTAGGGGGTACAACTCGTCATTTATTCTGACAAAAATATCCGCTATGGCTTTAGTATCTTCAGTGTTCACTTCGAAAAAGATTTTATTTATTTCCGGTTCAATATAGACAGTTTGTGATCTCCAGCTTATTTTTCCATCAAAATTATACTGAAAAATATTATCTATATTTGAACCCAGAATCTCTGCCGCTGTTACTACGGCTTCATCAGTGATGAAGATTTTGTTTTTATAGCTTGATTCTTCTCCAGGATCAAAATTCGACATCTTTTCTACACTGCCTTCGACAAGGTAGGAAGAAATCATTTCTTGTTCGGTTTCTTCCGTATATCCCCATGATCCAAATCTTATGCCGAATCCATACATTCCACTCCTTGCAGAATTTTTTCTGTATACCAATAGAACCTTTCTTCCAGGAAATGCAAAATAATGGTTCATCTGTGAAGTGTCCAGATCTTCCACATAATGCGCCCACATTAGAGTCGATTTCATGGCGTAATACATTAGGAAATCCCGATAAAACTCAACGATAATATCTGTATTATTGGATGTTCGGTTGAAAAATACATATCCATCCTCAGGGTCACGTTTATTGAAAGATATGTCGTATGTAATTCTATTATTAAAATACTCAAAATTTCCTTGCTTCTCTAATCGACCGTCAACCAGTTCTGTGGCTGGATCTTCTTCAATATCGCTGTAGGTATATGATAAAAAATCAATCGGCGGTTCGAAAGCATACAAGGAGATACTGGCGAAGGATAGGATGAGAAGAAAGACAGGAAAAAGTATTCTGAAATTACGATATCGGTTCATACAGTCTACTCCGTAATCCTAAAGGGACAAAAAATACTTTTTTATCTTTTTTGCCATAAGCATCCTGCGTTCTTCAAGAAAATCATCATAATGCTCAATATCCTTATCCTTCATTCCATCAGGGATACAGTGCATTCTGAAGTTCTCTTCCATCTCTGCCGGATCAGTGATGGCTCCATATGCGGCTGTTCCAGACGAAACCCGTTCAACAAGTTCACTAAAATATTCCGACGGAGCTCTGTCCTTAATAGCAATATTAATTTCAGACTGCATCATTACATAGTTTGCAATTTGATTGTATCGAGCTCTGTTAAGTCCCCGTTTTTTCAAATAATTCTTAGGGAACAGATGATGCACATCGCCACGATGGGCAATCAGATCCCGGACAGTAATATCTCGTGATAGAAAACCCTTATCATTCATTTTTACCTGAGCAGCCAGATAGACTTTAAAATACGGGCTTGAAGCAACTGATGTATTCATCTGCTGTGGTAGTCCTGCATTCCAGAAAGCATCCCCTAATTCAGCTTCCATAATATTATCCAGATGACGGTTAGCCCCCAATGAATCTATATTTCGGATATCATAATCCATGGTCGACTCAGGAGAAGAAGAGTATCTGCCAGTAAGGACCGATAAGACATACCAACGACGGACAAGACTTTCAATAACATTAGGGTTTTCTTTTAGTCCAATCAAAGTCAGATACAGGGTGTATGCGAAATTCAATGCATTTTGAGATCGAATCATAGATGAATCAATAAAACCAGCGGAACGAATTATCATTACAAACCGTTTAAAATTCGTCTCTGACATATATTTCATAATGCCGGCTTTCAGCTTATCGAATGAGGCTATTGCAATCTCTTCCTCGAAGGTACGGGTGATAAAATTCCTCCCGGAAAGAAGGGCCACCAGGTCTTCCAGTCTGCCACGCTTAAACTCTGAAATAAACGAAACTCTCAACATATCGGTATAATTTGGATCGTAGATATCGTCATTCTCATTTTTTAGCCACTGCATTCTCTGGAAATACTCGGTTTGGGCAAATGTTGTATCACGTTCTTTTATTGATTGGTAGAATTCGGGCGCTACTGCAAGATGACAAAAATAGTCAATACATTTTCTTAATTCATTACCACCGTACTGTTCGTCCGCTGCAATCTTTGACATGGCAAAATCAGCCTGGCTAAGAACCTTTCCACGGGAATTAATCCTTATAAAGATCTCCGTTACCGTCTGAATATCAAGATTGGAGTTTAACTCTATCAATCCTATATGGTTATTCACCAAACTTTTCAAGCGTTCAAGTTTTTCAAATATTGCTTCCTGAGTGAAATTTTGGTTATTGGTACTAAAATCCTTCGCAATACTGAAGAGTCTGGCATCCGACCTTACGATATCAGCGATATTTGAAATCCATGCATTGTCTTTTTTAATTGCAGGATTCAGTACTTCAAAACGATCTTCCTCAGGATTAAACGCGATCGTCATTTTAACCCTTCGGTATTCATCATCAATTACTTCGTAGCCCAAAAGGGCAGCCATTAGTGCTGTTATACGCTGCTGTCCGTCGATCAGCACCCGTTTTCCAGTCGATTGCGTTCCATCCTTCAATTTTACATTCGGATTGCGCCAGGCGATGAGGTACCCCACCGGAAAACCATTATATAAGGAGTCTATTAAATCACGAACCTGCGTGCTGCTCCAGACAAAAGGGCGCTGGATTTCCGGGATTGCAATCTCACCCGATGTGATCCAGGTTAATAAGGTTTGAATTGTGTATTGGTTGACTGAATATTTCTGTATGGACATAGATACTCCATTAGCTATTTGTGCTTACCTATTATAAGCTGTAAAAAGAATATTGATCACTGATTATATCCTTGCCAGTAAAAGAAGTAATCCCAGACAGACATGCTGAAATACTGGCATGGAAGCCTTGCATTCTTAAACTGGGTCTGATTTGCCTATACTCAATCGATGTATTCCCGAAAGTAAAAGAATTACCCAAACACATAACTCCAATAGATTTTATAGAAATAACATTCTGTTCATTTCAGTATAAACCTCCAGAAATCATCTTACAACAACGAATTCTGCAAAAACCCCGCAGCGCGGGGCCTTACCTACATGCATCCGGTCTACAAAAACCCTACAGCACGAACCCGTAGCCCAGCAGCAACTTGAACCCGTTCACGTCGAAGGGGTCCTTGTCCGCGTCGAAGGCATCAGTCAGGTTCCGGCCGTAGCGCACCTCCAGGCTCAGCACACCCTGGTTCATAATAAATCCGTAGCCCACCCCGGCAGTCAGCCCCAGGACAATCGGGTTATCCGGAGTATCACTCCCTTCAACGGTCACGCCTCCGCCGCTTTCCTCGAACTCAAGGTCCCCTGTTAGCAGAATTATGGTCGGTCCCGCAAGACCGTAAAAGCCGCCGACAGGCTGAGAGGCAATCTTAAGCTGTAAAGGGATCTCAATAGCATTGATGGAATAGCTGCCCTCAAAGTCCTCCCCGGCGTAAGAATACTCGTAATCCTGGCCGTACTGGGTAAAATTCAGCTCCGTCACAAAACCCAGGTTCTGGCTGAACATGGATTCCAGGTATAGTCCTGCGTGCAGCGCCGGGTGCAGCTGCTCTTCTATGTCAATTCCATAATAGAGTTCTGCGGACTCCACATAATCGTCCCAGTTGTTGCCGCTGAACCAGCCAAGGTTCACCCCGCCCTTTACCCCGAAAACGAGCTCCCGGGCCGTCAGCCCCGCAGAGCACAGAAGAATGAGGAGGATCAGTCCAATAAATCTTTTCATATACAACTCCTTTGTATTGTGATTGATACCCCTCTTATTGCAGAAAGCATGCCAGAACGGTATGTGCTGAATATGTAAGTACTTAGCTGTGTTCGGATGAAAAGATTTCACCATGGAGGATAAGTAATGTTATGTTTTGATAAGATTTCTTACCAGGCTTATGGTTAAGCAAGATAATAATTGGTATTTATCTGACCTTGAAAGCGTCGCTGTTTTTTCCTGGGCTTGTATTATGTTATGTAGTGGAGGGTGTCTTTGCCAGGATTGCATTCTGTAAATCCTTCCTAATCCGACTCCTCTCGCTGCTTCCGGTAGTAGACAGACGAAGGACCGGCAGTCCCGATTTCTTTAAAACTGAATCCTTCAGTGCATCACGCTCTGCCTGGCGTGAGCCTTTCCGGTGAAATGCGAATCCGTCCACTTCAATTACCAAAATCGGACTCTTGTTGACCTTGCGATAAATGAGAAAATCGGTTCGTGTCCAGGGATGGGAGGCATAGGCAGATTCCTCGGGGCTTAAGTGACCTGTATCCCTTACCAGCATCCACAAAGGGAACTGGAAAAGAATGCCATAGCCCTTATAAAGGCCCTCATTCAGGACTGCCTCAATCTCAGCGTAGGCAAGGTTTTCGGAATCATATTTCGAAATCCGTTTTAACTTTTTAAATGCATCTTTACGAGCTGCAGTGTATTCGGTATATAGAAGATCAAAAACAGAACGGACCCTGCCGGGAATAACATCACCATTACTGTATTGTATATAGCGGACAAAATCGGCAATATTGCCGTTCCCCTCGGCCATCTCCTTTGACACAACCAGCCGCAGTTTCTCCTGTGCCCTGGATATGGCTACGTTCAATAAATTCGGGTTATCAACGAAATCGTTGGCTTCGTTTGACACTGTTGTTATAATCATAACGCGCTTTTCTCTGCCCTGATACTTATGTACCGTGTCTACTTCAACCTCCTCTGAACCGATAGTCGCCCGTATTCGAGCGGTCTGTTCCCGGTAAGGAGAGACAATACCGATATCACAGGAATTAATCGTCCCCAGCTCGGGTAAAACATTTTCTATAATTTCGTCAATCTGACGCTGATTGAAGGTACCCCGTGCATGCCGGCCCTCCACAGTCATATAAACCTTTATGACATCGGATTCACCCTGATCGCTGGTCATAACTAGCAGCTCTCCCCCGTAAAACTGCTGGTTACAGAACTGAATAATCTTCGGGTGGCACCGGTAATGCTCACGCAGCAATGTCTCAGGGATTTCTGAAAAAGCCGATCGCACCGCAGAAAGCAGGTTATGTTCCTCATACCTTGCATAGTGCGGTACATCGTAGCGTTGTACTACCTGTATAGCCTTTTCTTTATCCTGTTCCGACAATACGTTGGGAAGCTGCATGGGATCACCGACTATTACAAGCTTTTTTGCGCAGCCCATGGCAAGAACACCGTTCAAAAGATCCACTTGGCTTGTTTCGTCAACAATAACGCAGTCAAACATATACCCGTTCCGGACCGAAGTTATCACTGAGAACGTCGTGCTAAGTATAAGAGGATATTCATCAAGGAAATCTTCAGGCTGCCGCCAGAGATCCTGAAGGGCAAAAATCCTTCTCGTTTTATTGTTATAGTGCTTTGCAAGACGATGCTTTAGAAGTCGCATCGAAAGGGCGGTCAACAGTTCAAGACTTTCATTAAAGCGAAATTCCTTCAGCGAAACTTCCAGCTTTGTACGTCTGTTTTCCAGGTCCTCTATTGTGCGCAGGTAGTAGGCTTTTTGCAGTATAGCAATCCGTTCCTCGATGCCAAGATCAAACAGAATGCGTCCGGCCATACCGAATCGCAGCAACAACAATAGCTTTTGCAAAATCCCGGTACGACAGCCTGTTACTCCTGCAGTGCCTGGTGATTGTCTTTGATTTTTAGTATATTGGCGTTTTGCTTTCCTTTCATACGCCATCCAATATTTCATCAGATCCTGTGCAGGTGTTTCAGGCTGAAACGACCGATCTCTTATGCTTAAGTTTCGGCCATTAAATTCCTGACGGAATTTCTCAAAATGAGTTAATTCTAGTTTGAGTGCATCGATCTTTTGAATAACACCAGACAACTCGTTCTTTAGTTTGAATCCTTTATCAATTTCCTGATTCAGACTACGAATTTTATTATATACAGCCGCTGTCTGCCCAATGGGGATAATCGGCAGTTGAACCAGAGTATCCGTTTGACCCTCTATAAACGCCGTTTTGTTTTTAGCACTACCAAGAAATGCGGCTACAAAATTCAGCTCGTATTTTTTTAGTTTCTCAAGTACGTTTGCCGTAGCGGAATTGTTACTGGATACCACAGCTACTTTTTTCCCTTCCAGCAGCATGTTTCCAATTAAATTCAGTATCGTCTGCGTTTTTCCAGTACCCGGCGGTCCTTGGATTATGGATACTGGATGCCGCAGTGCTTTTTCAAGCGCCATTTTCTGGCTCATGTTACAGCCAAAGGGTAAAATGAGGCTCGGATCGCCCCCTGACGAACTCGAATCAAGGATGGAAGGTTTATCCCGAAGAAAACTGAAAAGAATACTTTCCTGTGAAATGATGTCCAAATACCGATATTTCATCGCAAGAAGTGAAGAACCTTCATCCGTCCGCAGTGATACACATTCAGCAAGCTCACGCAAATACGCGAGAACATCTTTGCTGCGTCCTTCCGGAGTGGTCATCCGCTGAATGGAGAACTCAGAGAACCGGCAGCATCTGCTGCTTCCAGTTCCGTGAAAGATTTTTACCCAATGTCCGAAGCGCAATACCTCATTTACATCAGACAAAAGATCGCCTTCAATAAAAACACAGCAGTTATCGACTGATATAGATTCGGGATTTGAGAAAAATTCAACATTGCTCCGGAAATAAGGGTATGATTTCCCGCTTTTATAGGTTACGACAGTGCGTTCGTTATTAAGGCTTATGTGTCGGATTTCATCCGTTTTGTCCTCGTCCTTGATGATGACGAGATTTTGCTTCGAGTTTATAGTCATTGTTTCCATGTACTTTATCGCCTGAAACCGGACACAGATAAAAATTCTCTAACTATTCTAAACCGAATCACCTGTTTACGCCAGCTTTCGATTTACTGACTTCGATTGCTCTTTGGCTACACTTACGTCAAGGACCTATCATTGGACTATGGACAGCATCGAAACGATACAGAACTTCCATACCCGCAAGGCGCGCAGACAGTAGCAGCAGGCCCGGGAACAGGGAGAAACCTATGAATCGATGCTGCCGGACTTTGTTATTGGCATTCTTGAGAGGGACTCCGTGGCTGTGATGATCATACTATTCGGCCAATAAGAAACATATTCTCAGGTTTATAGATCTGCTGATACTTAGCTCCCTTTGAACTTCCTCCATCATAAATATTTTTATCCCCCCATAATTTTCTTTATCATAAACCGGTCATAAACCCCCGAATTTCGGTCGAATTCCCGCTAAATTCCCCTTGGCACAGATACTGCATTAAAAGTGCTATGGTCAGTGTCCTACAACAGCGTCTGTTATTCCCGCTGCTTCGAATTACAGGAATCGCGGGGCTTCTGCTTCTCCTGTACATCTCTCTGCATCTTCTGCTTCCCGGGCAATTTCCCTCTCTGCCGGCCCTGACACCTTCCCAGGGGGCACTCCTGGCAGCCGTGCTTTCCGTTGTCTCCTTGGTACTGCTTCCCGGCTACAAGAAAAGCAGCTTCTTTGTTTCCCTCGGCGTCGGGTCCGGTTTTATCATTCTTGCCCTGTATCCTGGCCACCTTCCTTTACGACTCCATGAGGGGCTTCTCCTTGCAAGCGGGACCTTGAGTTACAGCGCTGCGCTTTACAGTTCGCTGGTACCCGTTCTCAATCGACAGCTTTTTTCCCTGGTTTTACCCGTAGTTCTCGTTGTTTCTGTAACAGCCGGCTCGTTTCTGCTGCCTGAAAGCACCGATATCACCTACAGGGGTGAACTGGATTCCGTACGCCGGGTACTTGCGCAGCTTGATCCGGCCTATAAGGTCGTTCTCGGTATGGAGCAGGAACTTTCCTCTTACATCGAGGATAAGCTGCAGAACAAAGATGACAAAGAGGAGGAAGAGGCCCTTGTCCATGAGCTGAATTCCAGGATTCAACAGATGGAAGATGAACTTGCCCGCTTTAAGGCGGTGGAGGAAGAGAACGTGCTCTACCGCGACGAGATTGCTGCGCTGAAACGGAAAATCGGCGACATGGAGGTCCGTGATAAATCCACTGTTGCCATACGCAGGGTTGCCACCATCTCCGAGGCTGTACGGCCTGCCTCTCCGGTAGTGCGGGATTTCGCGGTACGCCTCGCATCTGCCCATCCCGGTTCTTTCAGCAGGTTTTCCGGCGGATACCCCTCCCCCGGCCCGGAGGGCATTGCGCAGATCCTCAGCATCCACCGCTACATTGCCGCAGAGTGGAAATACATAAGCGATCCCCTTAGCTCCGGAACAGACTATTACTCCCCCGCGGACAGGACCATTGCTCTGGGGCTTTCCGGGGACTGCGACGACTTTGCCGTTCTGCTTGCATCCTGTATCGAAGCAATCGGCGGCAGGGCCCGTATTCTGCACGGGAGCTGCTCCGATGGTGCCCATGCCTGGGCCGAAGCCTACATTGGGAGTGTTGCGGCCTGGAACGAGACTGTCAGCATAACTCGGAAGTTCTATCCAGGCCGCAGCGTCTCGTACCTGGAACCTCGTTCAGCGGACGACTACTGGCTCTGCCTGGACTGGCAGGCGGGAATCTACAGCTGCGGAGAAAATCCCGGCTATATGTATGAAACTCAAGGAAGGTTTTAATGTCCTCTACCGCGAAGACCATGATTAATCTTCTCTTTCCCCTCATGGCCCTTGCAGGTTCCTGGCTGATTTTGCAGCTGGAGCACCTGGATGAAGGCTATGCCCTATTTCTTCCGGCAATTCTGGTAGGCTGTTACGGCATCATCATAGGCTTCAGCCTCTCCGGTACCGAGGACCGGGACTACGCTGAACACCAGATAGACACAATCTACTTTCTCGGTTTTCTCTACACCCTTGTCTCCCTGGCAGTCTTTTTTTACCGCTTTAATCCTGCTCTTTTACAGGACAACTGGCTCATTGCACAGGCCCTATACTACATCGGGATATCGGTAAGCACCTCGATTACCGGGGTCCTTTTCCGCAGCATCGCACGAAGCGGATATTTAAAAAAACACGGTGAGGAAAAAGTCGACCTTGAGAAAAGTTATATCCTCTTAAAGTCCATTGCAGAAAGTTTTTCTTCCAGTTACGAAGAGACCTTCCAGACAATGCGCCGGTATTTCGATGAACGCATAGAGACCAGTGCCGCCCTTGGGGCCAGAGAAAAGGAGTATCTGGAATCCCTGGAACGCTTTATCGGTGTAATGGATAAGTTTTCCGCCGGGCTCACGGCCACACGCGAGGAACTGCAGGAGGCGGGCCGCGCTTTTTCCCGGGACCTCGCCGCCCAGCGGGAACCGATAGCGGGTATCGCGGAAAGCTCCCTCGCCTTTTCCCATGCCGCTGGCCGCATTCGCTCGGAACTGGAAGCCCTTCCCATGAGCAGCATTACTGGAGGCTGCGAGCGGTTCAGAAAGGAGATCAGCGAGCTCGATACGGTGCTGGATAACTTTGTGAGCCTCCTGGAACTCAAAGTGGAGAAACTGGGCGTATGAAACGGGGAAGCGATGCCATGCACTACTCCCTGGCGGAGTTCGCCTACATCCTGTTTTTCCTGAGTGTCTGGGCTGCACTGCTTGTGTACGGCCGCTACCAGGCTGTCGCTGTTCAGTACCAGAACGCCCGGGAAGAGATTTCCCTGCTCACCGAGGAGGTGAACTACCTGAACGAGGTCCTGGCGGAAAAAGAAAACGCCGTGGTTCCCTGCTGGAGAAGACCAGACAAGGCCATTCCGGAGGTAGCGGGTGTCATTGCCATTCACAGCAGCACCATCTACACCCTTACCCGAAATCCCGGAGATGACAGGGACGCTTTTGCCGCCCCGCCTGAAACTCGGGACACGATCCTCAAAACCCGTACGGCAGCTTTCTTTAAGGAGGAGCTGGCCTACGCGCGGGAGAAGAACTGTTACATCCGGGTACGGATAGAAAACCATACAAACGATTTTTCACTCTATAAAGGCATGGCGCAGGTTCTTGCCGGCCTTGGGATAGTGGTGGTCAATGAATAGCTGCAGGAATATCTCCATAAACCTTCTGCGCTGGAAACTCTGCTGCGGGGCGGCCCTGCGGGTCGCAGGGATTAACCTGCGATACCTGACGGCCGGAACCCGCATTCTAACTCTCCTGTCTGTCTCAGGATGCGGCAGCTTCAAACAGAAATTTCGCTTTTCCCGCAGGGTATGTACATTCCATGGGCTGACGATTCTTATCGATTTCGTGCGCGCCGCACGGACCCCGTCGAAGGAGTGGAAGCTGAACCTATCGGCCGGCGAGGATACATTGAACTACCTCCACAGCGAAAAGGCGATACGTCTGCAGCGGACAATCGCGAAACACTTTATTGAACGGCAGTACGGTATTAGACCTGAGCCCTTCGAGCTGGAGGTCCTGTCACGCTGCGCCTCCGTCGGGGCAGCCTCGGGCCGGCTGATACGGGCGGCAGGCTGCGGAAGTCCCACCACCTTAAACAGGGAAGATCTGTTCCGCTGCAGGACCGTTTTCCCTGCTTTTATCCGCTTGCTGAATCTCGATATGGATTTCAGGGAACGGAATCCTGTACCGGAACCGCCGCTGAGTCGGTTCAGAATAAAACTCCGCAGGAGCCTTTCCCTTCCACGTCGAACCCGGCAGCCGGCATTGCCTCAACTTTACCCCCGGGAACTGGACCGGGAACGGCGGGAGTTTGAACGGACTTCTTTACTGGCTCGCTACTGCTCGAGCAAAGCAATCCTTGTCCGGACATTTACCTCGGAGCTCTTTCGGCTCTATCTCGACGCCATGCAGCTTATCATCGAGAATCCGCCTAGCAAAGCGGGACTGCACAATATCGAACCTCTGCTGAACCGTCTTGAACGGATGCATACAAAATCACTGAACCATTTTAGGGAGGAGAATTATGGGTACATGGAGTAACGAAAAAAGCGAAAACAGGGACATCCAGCGCTATGCGCCGAAGGACCTGACCAACAGCACGGAGTTCACCAAGGAGCTTCACAGCATCAACAGCAACCAGACCCTCACCGTGCTGGACAAGCACCGCTCGAAAAAGCAGCTCATGCGGGCGGTATTTGCCGCCAAGCAGCAGGAGATTTCCCACCACCTGGACTCCTATTCCAACTATCTGCTCGCCCGCAAGGATGTTGAGGCCAAGTCCATCGCCCTGGAAGCCCAGAAGGCGATCATGGTGCTGGAAAAAGAGCAGCTCAAGATGATGAAGGAGATGGGCTTGTCCCACACCGACGAGATCGCAGAAACCCTCATGAAGGCCGGTCTCATGATGACGGAGAAACTGAAGGAGGTGGAGGAATCCCGCATGGAAGCTGAAATAAAGCTGATGACCCTCACGAACATCCGGCGAGTCTGGGACAAGACCAACAGCCGTATAATGGAGAGCGTCGACACCTATATGGACGAACTGTGGGAGAAGGAACATGGACGCTGATAATGTGGTAATATCGGATAGAACTGTTTTATCTTTCAAGGTATTTAACACCGAAAGTGAGGATACGGAATGATATTTGGCCCTGTGATTATACGCAAATGCCCTGAATGTTTCGGCCAGATCCAGCAATACACCCTGGATTCATATAATACATTTTGTTTTGTTCCACGGACAGATGGGAGACGACCGATCCCTTTTAGTGACATATTCCACATATGCCCCTTCTGTAACGCGGCTCTGTTTATAAACGAGTTGGAAAAAATCGGTGAAACTGAACCGGAAATAGTAAAAGAAACCTTCCCTCAATCAAGATCCGCCAAGTTCTTGAATATGCACGATTATCTTTCTGTGCTCGAAAAAGAAGTTTTTGATATCCACAAAAAGAAGTTCCTGCGTATTCGCGCATGGTGGTCTGGAAACGATGACAGGATTCTGCAGCACAAAACTGATCAAGTCCTGTCAGAAGACGAAAAAGACAATTTACATAAACTGTATGAACTGCTTGTCCCATCTGATGATGAGGAACGAATGATGATAGCGGAAATAAAGCGGGAATTGGGTGAGTATGACGAAGCACGGCAGCATCTTACAGATCCTTTTCCCCAGGAATTCACAAGAATTGTTTCTACCATCATGAAGTTGATTGAAGAAGCAGATCCACGCGTAGCAGAGGTTAAATAGCGTAATGAGAAGTGGAGGTCTTCCTTTTTAAAGTATGGGATTTATTCTATCTGTCGCCATAGCGGTCGTATCGACTTTCCTTTGCCTCAAGTATCTCGACTACCTTGACTACTATAAAAAGGATAAACGTACGGAGCGAATCCGTTATATCGGTTTTGTAGCGGGAATCATCAGCATTATCCCCACTTTTATCAACTACGAGATTAACGAACTACTGTTCGGTTGGATGGTCAACGGCCCATTCCTCTACCACTTTCTTATCGTCGGCTTCTCCGAAGAGATAGCCAAGTATACCATGCTCATTGCGATGGTATATTTCTTTCGTTCGATAAAGGAACCCCAGGACGGTATCCTTCAGGGTGCTGCAGTCGGGGCAGGCTTCGCGTTTTTTGAGAACCTTAAATACGCCCTCGATTATGGCCCAATGAATACGATCATCCGTTCGATCCTTTGCACACCCGGACACATGATGTACACTGCCCTGGCAGGCTATTTCCTGGCGACGGCGGTCTACTCCAATCTCGAAGTCCGGGATGATCGATCTTCCTGGATTGCGGTCGGCGCCTTCATTCCTACCGCCTTCATTCATGCCCTGTACAACGCTTCCTATATCTGGGCCTATGTCTACAGCACAGGCTATAATACTCTGGAAGGTCTTGCCTACCTTGTCGATCTGCTCACTCTTTTTATTACTGCACACGTTTTCCGCTCCCTCATCGAACACTCCCCCTACTTCGTCTACCCCTACTCCCGGTCGAAACAGGCTATTCGATCCCTTCTCAGGGGACTCAAACTGAATCCCTCGAGCTTTGTACTGAACCGACGCCTGGGGCTCTACTACCTGGCGGCGGGCAGATACCCAGAGGCCCTCAAACGCATCCGTTACTGTCGGAGCCGGCAGCCGAAAAAACACAATACCTGGGACGTGCTGGAAGGGATCGCCCTCATGGGAAGCGGCAAAAGCGACGAAGGGCTGCAGCTCGTCACCCGGGCGCGGGAGAACTTCGGAAAAGGAGAGCGCTTCCGCATCGAACTCTTCCTGCAGCGCATCATCCGGGACGCCGGGCTCAAACTCCGGGTACGGAACATACTGAATCCCCGTGTGTTCAAACACAACCACTACTTCGACCGCAGACGCAAGTACGGCCCCCGGGACTACTGGAAAAGCGACAGCAGAATACTGAAAGAGAGGCTCGAGGAGTACAGCGAGCTGTTACGGGAGAAGCGGCAGATGGAAAGCCGGTAGGTAGAGGATTCTTCATTCATGGTGAGGTATCCTCAAGTACCTGACTCAGAAATGCTTTTATCCGAAAACAGCGTGGTAAATCTCTTCTATTCTCAGGATTTCATCATCAGTCAGCTGATGAAATTCCCTGTCCCGTGCCCTTTTCGAAAGCAGGCCATTATGCTGTCCAAGGAACCGGAACAGCAAGTCCACAGTTTTCGAGGGCATCTCCACGATTTCTTCTACCTCCCGTCTAAACTGGTCGTAACGTTGAAGAAACAGGGCTTCTATAGGAAGATCATGCTCAATGGTTTTGTGCACACAGGAATATAGAAACTCCGCATGGGGGGTGGCATCAAAGTAACGGTAATAATCCGTTGTGTCGTTGCTTACCACAACATTATGGTCCCGCGACTGCTCCCACTCTATCAAGGGGAGCAATCTTGAAGAGTAGCCCTGAAGCACCGCACGGTATTCATTGATTCTTTCCAGGACTACCGACGATACAGGAAAAACAAGACCCGGAGGATTAAAGCCGTTCTCAGCCAGCACATGGTGGATCAGATAGCGGTGCAGTCTGCCGTTTCCGTCGCTGAAAGGATGTATATAGACGAAACCGAAAGCAAGGGATGCCGCGGCAACAACCGGGTCCAACTCCCCGCTGCAAAGGGAGTTATGCTCAAAAATGCCCCGGACCAGATCGGGAAGGTCTTCCGGACGAGCGCTTATATGTTCAGGGATAGGCATGCCGCTTTCCCTGTCGTGTTCACCCACAAAGCCGCCCTCGGTTCTGAGTCCCGGCTGCACAAAGCGGGTATCGCCTATAACAATCTGCTGTAACCGGATCAGTTCATCCTGGTCCAGGGGATGTGTTCCTGCCTGCCCTATGATTCTCCCCCATCGCTCGATTCGCTTATGCGGGGGTGTTTCATTTTCTATGGCATAGCTGGCCTTCGAATCTTTCAACAGCAGAAAGGAAGCAGTGCGGCTCATTACATCAGCCGGAATACCTTGTATCACCTCCGCAGCCTTCTGTTTGAGATCCATCTGAATATGGTGCTCAAGCTTTTCAGTTTTGAAAACCAGGGGACAAAATAGTCGACTGCCGGGAAGATTGTCGATAACACGGTGACGCCGGACGTTCCTTCCGGTAATTCCATACTGCATCTTAGGATCTATTACGGGAACATAATTTCCGGCCTGCAGATCAGGAATATCAAGGCGTTTATCCATCAGCCATTCATACAGAAACCAGAGCCGCCGTACGTACGATCCGGTCGGGGTTTTACGAATTATATGCTCTATTTCCGATTCCGGGACATGGGAAAAAAGTGACTTAAGAACCGCCAGATCCACCCCCTCATATTTGAGGGCAAACAGCAGGTGGCCTTCAAGCGTAGCTTGCGGCGTGTAGCGCGGGCTAAAATAGCGCCAGCAGTCCTCTTCTTTGAGACTGTAACTGGTACCGACGCAGCACAGCCGGTACGGGAAAGGTACTGGAAGATCATAGGCGTCAACAATCGCGGCATAACCTGTCGGGACCGCCTCTTCAGCAAGCCGTAAACCGTGAAAAACAGTTATTTTTCCTGAAAAACGCTTATTCATCCCCCTTCTCCATGAAATTCGATTATAAACCATGAAAAACAATTATAATACCTATACTTTCGTGAAAAATGATTATTTTAGATATCCGGAGGTATCAAAAAGTATTTTGAAGACCATGATGGCATAGTCCGTTCCTCAGTATTTCAAAGCGATGGATTTCATAATTCCCATCTGACAGAACTGGCATGTATCGAAAAAGATCACATGTGTGAATAATAAGAAAATTGGCAATAGCGGAAAGATAAATATCTAAATACTATGTGACAGAATGACGATTAAGTACTAATCATATTAATACTTTATAGCTTCAATGTCATAAAAACATAATTTGTATTTGACACATAAGCGCGTTAGAACTAATATAATTAGTATTATGTTGCCAGATCGTCAAATACAAAATGATAATTCTCTTGAATCATTCTTCTATAAGCATCCGGTATTTCAAGTATCAGAACTTGATACATTCTTGTCGCAATATCGAACTGGAAATCGGAATACCAGACAAGCTTTATTAAGCCACTATAAAAACCAGGAGCGAATAATATCTATACGCCGGGGTCTTTATGCGGTTATTCCTAAAGGAGCAGATTCATCAAATTTCCCTGTTGATCCATATATAATAGCGGCAAAGCTGACTGAAGACGCTACTCTCTCACATCATACTGCTTTGGAATACCATGGCAAAGCCTATTCTGTTTTCAATACGCTAACCTATACCTCAAAAGATAGAACTAAACCACTAACTTTTCGTTCTCAAAAGTATACCCCAGTTCCAATTCCCAAGGAACTGATCACGTTAGGCAAGGTTGATTATGGTATAATTCGGCGTATTCGATCGGGGATTGAAATACGTGTTACATCTATAGAAAGAACTCTTGTCGATATGATGAATAGACCAGATCTTTCGGGGAGCTGGGAAGAAATATGGCGATCCCTGGAATCAATAGAGTATCTTGAACTTGATAGCCTCTATGAATATATAACGCTATTGAATAATGCAACCATCGCTGCAAAAATTGGCTACTTTCTTCAGCAAAACCAGGAAACCTTAATGGTTGATGATAAATTCATAGCAAAACTTAAAAATAAAAAACCTAATCAACCGCACTATTTCAGTCGGAGCATTCGCCAAAAATGTCATCTAATAAAGGAATGGAATTTAATGGTACCTATCGAGATAGTTAATCATTCGTGGAATGATGTATTATGATCCTATCCCCGGCAGAAATTCTTCCAATTGCAGAATCAACAGGGTTTAATCCTATAATGATAGAAAAAGTGATTCATTTAATGAATTTATTGAATGGTTTAAATAGCCACCCCTTCCTGAAACGAAAATGGGTTCTCAAAGGTGGTACCGCTCTAAATCTATTCATCTTTGACCTTCCTCGACTTTCTGTTGATATTGATCTCAATTATATAGGGGCTATTGATCGAGAACAAATGATTGAAGATAGACCCAAAATTGAACAAGCTGTACAAGCTGTTTTCTCAAGAGAAGGTTTTGCTATAAAGCGTATACCTTCCGAACATGCCGGAGGAAAATGGATTCTTAACTATCAAACTTACGCAGGACACCCCGGAAATCTTGAAGTAGATTTCAATTTCATGTTTCGTCAGCCCTTATGGGAACCGGTTATTAAAACATCCAAATCACTCGGACCTTTCACAGTATCCAATATACCAGTTTTGGATTTTCATGAGTTAGCTGCAGGCAAACTCGCAGCGCTTCTGGCTAGAACACAAGCAAGAGATTTATATGATAGTGTACAGATTTTAAACCAAATGACACTGGATAAATCATCACTTCGTGTTGCGTTTGTAGTATATGGAGGAATGAATCGGATCGACTGGCGAACTATCTCCGTAGATGATATTCGATTCAATCCGGAAGATTTGGCCAGAAAGCTTCAGCCTGTTCTTCACGATCATTCGATATTGAAAGACATAACAGCTCAAGAATATGGAGAGAAACTTGTAGTCGAATGCCAAAAACAAATTTCAAAAGTACTACCACTTCAAAATTCCGAGAAGCAATTTCTCGATTTGTTACTTGATAAAGGCGAAATCAAACCAGAGTTGCTGACTATTGATTCTGAACTCCAAGAAAAGATAATTCGTCACCCATTACTCCAGTGGAAAGCAGTAAATGTTAGAAAGCATAGAGGGTTTGAATGACAGAGGAATCTAAGCGTATATCTGAAATACAACGAGAACTCCAAGATATTGAATCACATAAACAAAAGCTCCTTGTAGAACTCAAAATCCTTGAATCCTCCAAATCTGAAAAAGTTGTTTCCTTTGCCGGAGAACCAATATTTTCCACTCCCCCTGAAACACCTGAAAATAAAATTAGTTTATTTTTGAAACTATTCCGTTGCCGTGATGATTTATTCCCAAAATATTGGGAAAACAAAAGAAGTGAGAAGAAGAGATATAGCCCGGTATGCACCAACGAATGGAAAAGAAAAATCTGTTACAAACCTAATGTTAAATGTTCCGATTGTGTAAATCAGGCTTTCATGCCATTTGATAAGAATGCTGCTTGGGACCATCTCACAGGTAAAACGACAATTGGATCATACGCAATAAACGGTCAGGATAGATGCATCTTTCTTGCAGCTGACTTTGACAAGTCAACATGGAAGGAAGATGTTATTGCCTATCAAAGTGCTGCTGAAGAATTACACGTTCAAGTAGCTATCGAGATCTCAAAATCAGGCAACGGAGCCCATGCATGGATTTTCTTCAATGAACTAGTTTCGGCATGCAAAGCACGCAAACTTGGCGATATTATTCTTAGCAATGCTATGGATTCCACAAATAAACTAAACCTGGACAGTTATGATCGATTCTTTCCAAATCAGGACTACATGCCTTCAGGAGGTTTTGGGAACCTAATAGCGCTTCCACTGCAAAAAGAGTACAGGAAACAAAACCGAAGTGTTTTCGTAAATAAACAGATGGAAGTTTATCCTGACCAATGGGAGTTTTTATCAAGCGTACACTGTCTTTACGCACAAGATCTTGATCTAATTTTAAATAAGCATCTTATTTCACTTGAATACCAATACACCAACAATCGGTCGGGGAATGAAATAAAAATAGATAGCGACTTATATATTGCGGAATCAATTTTAAATGTTGAATCTGAACAAGAGGATCAATTCAGCGGAACTATCGAAATAATTATAGACAGTCAAATCGCTGTTCCTCTCAAGGAACTTCCAGCAACAGTATTAAGGCAATTGAAAAAACTTGCAACGATTGCCAACCCTAAATTCTTTGAAACCCAGGCTTTAAGGTTTTCCACTTGGAATATCCCGAAATACATATTCTGCGGAGAGAATGACAGTGACTTCATTTTTCTTCCCCGCGGAAAATTAAACAACATCATCCACCTACTCACTGCCAGTGGATTCGAAGTACTAATCAAAGATAACCGTAATGTAAATGAACAAATTGAACTCAGTTTTGAAGGAGAGTTGTTTAAACATCAACAATCTGCAGTTCAGGCTATTATAGACACTGATTTTTGTGTCCTCGTCGCTCCTACAGGCACAGGTAAGACGGTCATAGCTATCAATCTTATTACTATAAAGAAAATGAGAACTCTCATCCTTGTACATCGCAGCACGTTGATTGACCAATGGATAGATTAACTATGCCGCTTCATCCCGGAGATAGACAAAAAGAGTATTGGGGTTTTGGGATCAGGAAGGAGAAAACTGAAAGGGGTCATTGATATAGCTATGCTCCAGACCCTGGCAAACAAAGATGATATTAAAACAATAACTGCTGGTTATGATTTTCTCATTGTGGATGAATGCCATAGAATTCCTACGGTTACATTTGAGCCGGTATTGAAAGGAATCAGAGTTCGCAGCATTTTAGGTCTTACTGCAACTCCACAGCGAAAAGATCATTTCCAATCAATAATATTCATGCAGTGTGGTCCTATCGGGTACACCGTTCAGGATGTCAATAAAGAGAATCAGATCAGAAACGTATATTTTAAATCCACCGACGTTCCCGAACTGCCAAAAGACGGAACCATTCAAGATATGTGGGAAACACTAATTGGAAATAAATCCAGAAACAAGCTTATTATTTCTGATGTGTTGAAATTGCTTCAGGAAGAAAAATCTCCCTTGATATTGACTGACAGAATCGAACATATCGAATTATTTTCTGATGCTTTACAACAACAAACTGATGCACCTGTTCTCGTCCTGAAAGGCGGAGTGGGAAAGAAGGAGCGGAAGGAAATAATCGATAAGTGCAAAGAACTTTTTCGTAAAGGTGATCCGTTTTGCCTAATCGCCACAGGTTCGTTAATCGGAGAAGGATTTGATTTCCCTGATTTTAATACTATGATTCTTACTCTACCGATCTCATTCAGGGGAAGGTTAACCCAATACGTCGGCAGGTTACATAGGCAAACAACAGAAGATAAAAAAACTATAACTGTGTATGACTACGTGGATATATGCTCTGGAATGACAATTTCTATGTTCAAAAAAAGAATCCCTGCTTATAAAAAACTTGGTTACATTTTTCATTATGACATAACAGATAAGATCGCCAAATGGCTCTAAGAGAATGGAGCAAAAATCATAATGCTCTATTATACTGTGTAATTTTATTCAGTTCACTTTCTTTGGTTTCCATCAAACCTCCGAGTCGTAACGACTCTGCATATTCATCCAGAACTCCGGGCTGGGGCCAAAGAACCTGGACAGCCTTGCAGCTGTATCAGCTGTAACCTTCCTTTTTCCCTTGATAATCGCGGCTATTCTCGGCGGATCAACGAAAATGTGTAATCCCCATGGGATCGAGAACTCTTCCTTCAGGACTTCGCCGGGTGCGGAAAGTTCGGTATACTTTTCGTCCATATGCCCTCTTGTTCTTTACAAGATTAATGATAGCGTAATACGCAATTAGCCCGCATTTCTCACAAACCAGCGAGGACCCTGCATTAAATCAGTATCAGAC